>JBCCHO010000235.1:0-3497 GCA_039028715.1 Chlamydiota bacterium
ATTCCATTTCGAGTGAAATTCGCGCTTTTGTCCTTGAGAACTACTTTTTGTAAATTGCCTATCATTAGCAGGATATGTCAATTTACAAAAAGTAGTTCTCAAGTCAAAATCATCAAATTTCCCTTCGAAAGCGATTTTTGCAAGAGCCTCTTATGAAATTCTTATAAAAATCGCTTTGAGTGCGGAGCTTAGATGTATTTTTCATCTAACCCTCCTCATCAATGATATCGCCTTTTTCAAGGGTAACAATTGCTTTTTTCATTCCGGATCGAAATCCTCGAAACCCACGAACGCGACGGCGCTTTGGCTTAACATTCATCGTATTGACCGCTTTAACTGTGACAGAGGGGTAAATTGCCTTTATCGCATAGGCAATCTCTCGCTTATTCGCTTTTTGATCCACGATAAAAGTATACTTCGATGACTCACATTTAGCCACGCATCTATTACTAGTTACACTCTTTAAATTTCCTAAGGTCGTCGTTTTTTCAGTGACATAGCGGGACTTAATGATATGGTAGCTACTTCTTCTCTTGTCTTGCATCACTGCCACCCCTTAAGAATTTGATTGCATTGTTCAACTGCCTCTTCAGTCACCAGAAGCTGATCGTGTTTCATCAAATCATAGCCACTTATATTCGCAGCAGGCATAAAACTTACCTTAGGGAGATTGCGCAAACTCAAATAAATATTTTCCCGTTTTTTTTTCGCTTCTCGCTTTTGATCGCTCAAAAAAAGCACTTTTTTTCCTTTTATCCCTATTTGAGTGAGCAACTTGGCCATCTTTTTCGTTTGCGGCGCTTCCATATCGGCTAATTGAAGAAAGGAAACCGCTCCAGTCGCTATTTTTTTTGCTAGCAACGCTCGAATGACGGCTCTTTTTTCTTTGCGGTTGATTTGAACGCGTTGATTAAATTTTGGTTTGGGACCGAAAACAATCCCACCTCCTTTATATTGGGGCGCTTTAATCGTGCCCTGACGCGCCTTCCCAGTTCCTTTTTGCGGGTGGGGCTTGATATTTGAGTTTGCGATCTCCGATCTTCCTTTTGTATTCGCACTCCATTGTCTGCGGTTAGCCAAAAGAGCGACGATATAGTCTTTAATCAGCTGCGGTTTGACTTCTGCCTTGAGGAGCTGATCATCAAAATCAATCTCACCGACCTCGTTTCCTTCTAGATCATATTTTTTGAGCTTTGCCACTTTCTATTACCTCTTTTTCCGATTCCCTTTTTTGATCGATTTTCGTACCCATACAAAAGACTCACAATGACCTGGGATTGCTCCTTTAACTAGCATCACTTTTTTTTCAGCATCGACCTGCATAACCTCCAACCCTTCGACTGTCACGCGCTTGCCCCCCATCCGGCCGGGTTTTTTTACTTTGGGCAAACAACGCCCAGGCGTACTTCGCATTCCTGTCGATCCACCGCTTCGATGAAAGCCTGATCCGTGAGAAGCTGGTCCGCCACCGAAATTGTGTCTTTTAATAACTCCTTGAAAGCCCTTTCCCTTAGAAGTGCCAATGACGTCTACATAAGAGCAGTCGGCAAATTGATCGATTGCTATTTCCTGCCCGACTTCATAGCCCTCTAAAGTCTCTACCCTGAATTCAAACAAATGCCTAACAGGTTCGACTTTTGCAGCAGCGAAGTGGAATAACAATGGCTTTGAAACTTTGCGCTTTTTCGACTCTGCAACTTTTACAGCGCCGAGCTGCACTGCTTTATAGCTGTCTTTTTCGCAGTCTTTGACCTGAACAATCACATTAGGTTCCACCAAAATGACAGTACAAGCTACCAAGTTGCCTTCGTCGTCAAACATCCAGGTCATTCTTTTTTTCTTGCCCATTAATTTTAGTGTCATGATCTTTTTCCTTTTGTCACTGCGCATACTTTCTATGCTAGACTAGTGATCGCAAACTAACCTTCTATCTATAAAATGGAGCAGCTGCTTTTCAGCAGTCGCTTTTAACCCCTACTTTTCATCAGTTCTACTGAATCTTTCTGAGATTTTAAGGGGCTCTCACAGGAAACACTTGCAAGTATTTCCTGTGAGAGCCCCTTGAATATTCAAGAAAACCAGATAGTTTTCAGCTGCTGAAATCGCCAGTTAAGCCACCGCAGCCTAGATCTTTCAAGTACTATAAGAGCAAGAGGCTACCAAATGCATCGATTTCATACAATCAAAATTTATCGCGTGTCAGCTCAATGCGATCATACGTCCCCTAAAGCAGCGTTAAAACTCAAGGCCGCGCCTCATGATGATTCATCTAAAATTCTCTTTTTTTTTACCTGTCTAACGGCTTGAATTTTTAGCTGCTTTATTCAATTATGCTGAAAATTCAAGCCGTTAATAGAGGCTCCTACGCAAAAATCGCTTTTGAAGGGAAGTTTGATGATTTTGACTTGAGAGCTACTTTTTGTAAATTGACATATCCTGCTAATGATAGGCAATTTACAAAAAGTAGCTCTCAAGGACAAAAGCGCGAATTTCATTCGAAATGGAATTTTGCGCGAGGAGCCTCGGGCAGGTAAAAAAACAGAAAATTTATCTAAGCAATCATCAGACGCGGGCTTGGGTTAAAACCCAAAAAATCGTTGAGTGGGATAGCTTCATGAACCTATCTTGGTCAATTATTTTTTGTTAAGTTGTTTAATATAAATAATTTAAAAATATTAGTAGGAACTACAAGCAATCAAAATCAAGCTCAATATCATGACAAGAAAAATAAAAATGACAACCCACTCTCTTGAATATAAACCCAAGTTGTATCCTGCCGTGATTGAGGCAAATTTCATCTTTTTGCCTTGCTGAAGCCCAAATTTTTACACGCATCATGAGCTTATAGCAATCAATTATTTTTTGGTTTTCTTGCAAAATCATCGGATTTTGCGGCGACAAGCGATTTTTGCGTAGGAGCCTCTAGAGAAATATTTACCTATCGAGTGTGACCTATGGGTATTTAGGAACACAGTGACACTCCCAAACCTCTTAAAAGAGGTCGACTTCTAAACTGATGACTGACAATGGCCCATTGCTTACGCAAAACCTACAAGGAGCTGGCTGTTTGTCAGAAAGCTCCTCGCGCAAAAATCGCTTTCGAAGGGAAATTTGATGATTTTGACTTGAGAGCTGCTCTCAAGGACAAAAGCGCGAATTTCACTCGAAAGGGAATTTTGCGCGAGGAGCCTCTCCAAGGAGTTCTTTTGGAAATGGTTACAACCATTCCCTGCAAGATCTCAATTAGAAATTTCGAAAAACCTCTTGCTTCAGCTTTTTACCAGTCTCTATGCTGAATAACTAAAACCACAAAAAAAGTCCTCGCTATGGGAAAAAGAAAAAAACCTAACCCCAACGGAGGACCACATGAAAACTAAACTTGACTATACAGGAAAAACTATATTTGTAGGAATTGATGTTCATAAAAAAACGTATTCAGTTGCTGTTATTTGCGAAGGAGAGCTTGTGAAAAAAGATACAATGATAGCCAAGCCAGA
>JBCCHO010000236.1:0-3477 GCA_039028715.1 Chlamydiota bacterium
AAAATATTTTGTTGTGTCATAACGACTCCTTTATTGAGTAGAGAGCTATAGTACTACCCTGGGGCTTCCGCCCCAGACCCCCGCCGAGAAGAGGAAGGTTCTTAGCATATATCTATTTTGCTCTCAAGATTTAAGTTATGACACAGTTGGATGAACACTCCCAGCAAGTTCCATTATCGGACTCGGATCGCTCACTTAGGAGAGCGCTTCTTCTTAACGGGGATTATTTTGCTATTGTTATACTTGTTCACTTGGTTTTTCAGGGTTTGTAGTTGTTTTTGCTTGGCCAAAGAATTTAATAGGTCTTGGCGTCCCTTTAGATAATTTTTTGCGAAATCTTGAAATTTTTTCTCTTTTGTGCCACTACCAAAAAAACAAAGGTTTTCTACATCTTTTTTCTTGGCATTGATAATATAGTTTTCCCACCAGCAATAGAGCTCTTTTGGCGTTGCAGAAATAGAATGGTTCCAGTTTGTTTTGACTTTATTCTCGAATTTTTCGGCTAGTTTTAATCTTTCGTTTTTGCTTAAGGACTTACTTTTTAGCTCTAAAGATTCTAATTTTTGGTCACCTTTAGAAAGGCATAACGCTATTGTTTTGATGATCTCTCTTCTGAGTTTCACTGTGCTTGCTGGTATACCATGGTCGCCTTTAAGTGGAATTTTCCAACCCGCTGCAGTGGGCTTGATTTTCTTGCCTTTCAGATTATTTTTAGCTATGTCCGCTTCTCTAAATTTCTTCTTTTGTTGGGCGTAGAGTCTAGCATCTTTTTCTTGGTTGGCCTTGGCTAGATTGCTTTGACCATGAAAGAAGACAGGGCTGTGCAAGTAGCCCACTTTTTCTCTATCTTCAGCGAGTTTTCCAGTCACTAGAATGTCGACCAAATCTTGTCGTTCGTTTAACAGATCTTTTCTGAAATAATTGTATTGATTAGATTTTTTATTGGTCTTAGAGTACCTTGTTCCCTCATCTGCATTTATGATGTATTTGTTGTACAACTTCTTTTCTCTCATCAAGTATTTGTCCCACCAGCAATAGAGCTCTTCTCTGCTAGCACAAATCTTAGGAAAATAACTTTTCACATAGCTCTTTACAACAGTGTGGATAATCTTTGATAGATCATTTTTTATGCCTTCATCGATGTCTGAGTAATCTTTTTTTTTGCAAAGGTGGTTAAATTTCTCTGTAATATCGCGGATAATAACTGGTAGATCATTCTTTATGTCTTCATCGATGTTCGAGTAACCTTCACCTTTACCAAAGCTGTGAAATTCCTTTACATTCTTGCAGATAAGATTTGCTATATCATTCTTTATATCTTTATCGATATTCAAGCAATTTTTACCTTTATTAAGGCGGTTAAATTTCTCTGTAATACTGTGGATAGTATTTCTGTTATTAGGAAAACTCTTTTTTTTATGGTACGCTGCTTTTTTGCTTGCATAGTCCTCTATTCTTTTTTGAAGTTTTTCTGCTATATCATCCTTTTCTGTTCGCTTCTTCTTCGAGTAATCTTCGCATTTATCGAGGCGATAAAATTTCTTTCCAATATTGCGGATAATATCTCTTTGGATGTGAAGGCGCTCCGTGCTCTCAATATCCAGACCTATAACATTGGGTTCGGCTTTGTGCATGCGGACAAACTGTTTCGCTTTAAACATAGGGAAATGGTCCGCATCGATCAGTGGCGGATGCCATTTTTTAGCGACTCTTTTTGCCTTATTCGCGCTTAGCTGCGCTGGGGGAAGGGCCTTCGGTTGCTGTCTAAGAGGCATTTTAGGGTTAAGCAGATAGTCGATATTATCGTGGGGTTTTACCAAGTTAGATGGATCATTTGAGTGGAAGACTGGGTTAAGACAAGAGACGACTTCGCCCTTGGATTTCGCCAATGAAAGTGTGGAATTGGGATCTGCTGCGGGAAGTTTTGTCTTAACTGAGGGAGGCAGATGATTCTCTAAAGCAGAGAAGTCTGACTTTGCGGCAAGCTCTGTTTCTGTCTTAACCTTTGTCGAGCTATCTGGGAGCTTAATCGGTTTGAGTTGAGGTTCAAGAGGTGCTTTAGATTGGTTGGGAATATAGATAGTTTTATTTTTCAATGCCGAGATGGAAGGGTGAGCGGACGTTCTTTGCGTCTCAATAGCTGGTTTTGTCTTTGGAACCGCTTCCCAAAAAACCACTATGAGGAAATCATCACATCCAAGAATTTTTTGTCCGATTGCGAAATGGGGATTTTTACCATAAACTTGAGCTTTCTTGTTAATATGAGTTTTGAGCTCTTTGGCAAATTTTTTGAAAGCCTGCCTTGATTTGAAAATTCCGCGGTAACAGTATTTTATAGTATAATGGTCTCTGTCAATGATGTCGCCATCTTGCCTTAGAATGACGCTGCCGTTTTGCTCTCGAACGGAGATTTTTGCTACGGCCCTCGATTGAGTTGGAGCTTTATCTTGCGGCCCTTGGTTACCGTCTATGTTTGCGCTATTATTTTTAAAAAGGTTTTTGAATAGTTGACCTACGTCGTCACTAGTGACTTCAAAATTTTGCGCCTGATTGTTTAGAGAAACTGTTAACGGCTTAGCCGCTTCTGAATCGGCGGTCTGACCTGTTGTAGCTGAGGCAGAGGCTAACTCTGGAGGTTCGACTGAGAATTTGCGCTTAGGTTTTATCGTGTTGACTGTAGGATGAGTTGCTGTATCTAAATGAGCGCCTATTTGTGCTGCTTTTGTCGCACTGCTTTTAAATGAGCTTTTGCCGTTGCTACTCTCAGCGGACTTTTTACTTCCAATCTGCACGCCTTGCTTTACCTGAGCCGTGCTTGAATTGGCGGTCACTTTTGGTTGCGGAGTGAGGGGTGTTGTGCGGTAAAGTAGCTGGCTGTTGTCTTCAGTAGAAGGGGAATTGACTTGATAAGGTGGAAGAGAAGTGGAGTTGTGCTTGGCTAGAGAAGAAAAGACTTTGCCTTTTAATCCTAACAAGGGTTCGTCCGGTGATGTGATCGCTTTTGGTTGTGGAATAAGGGGCGTTATCGATTTGAGTTGAGGTTCAAGAGGTGCTTTAGATTGGTTGGGAATATAGATAGTTTTATTTTTCAATGCCGAGATGGAAGGTTGAGCGGACGTTCTTTGCGTCTCAATAGCTGGTTTTGTCTTTGGAACCGCTTCCCAAAAAACCTCTATGACGAAATCATCACATCCAAGAATTTTTTGTCCGATTGCGAGATGGGGATTTTTACCATAAACTTGAGCTTTGCTGTTAATATAAGTGTTGACCTGTTTGTTAAATTTTTTGAAAGCCTGCATTGATTTGAAAATTCCGCGGTAACAGTATTTTATAGTATAATGGTCTCTGTCAATGATGTCGCCGTTTTGCGCTCGAACGAGGTCGCCGTTTTGCTCTCGAACGGAGATTTTTGTTACGGCCCTCGATTGAGTTGGAGCTTTATCTTGCGGCCCTTGGTTACCGTCTATGTTTGCGCTA
>JBCCHO010000237.1:0-3471 GCA_039028715.1 Chlamydiota bacterium
AAAAGTTGAGCAAGATGTTTTTCGAGATTTCAAGGAGATCTTGCAGGGAATGGTTGTAACCATTTCCAAAAGAGCTCCTTGGAATCTCGGAAAACAGATGCTCCAAATTTTTCCAGAGCCTTGTGAGAAATGCGGGTTAAACTTTTCCAGAGCCTTGTTGTGAGAAATCCAGGTTAGAAACTTTCCCGCAAAAATCGCTTTCGAAGGGAAATTTGATGATTTTGACTTGAGAGCTACTTTTGGCAAATTGAGATATCATGCTAAGGATAGGCAATTTACAAAAAGTAGCTCTTAAGGGCAAAAGCGCGAATTTCATTCGAAATGGAATTTTGCGCAGGAGCCTCATTAAACTTGGAAATCACCTGCGCATTTTTTCCATTGATCGACAAAAGATTTCCCTGCTATCCTTCCGTGTTCTATGACTGATCTCAATCCGCAACAGCAACTTGCAGCTTCGCATATCGAAGGTCCTATGCTTGTCCTTGCCGGCGCAGGCTCGGGGAAAACGCGTGTGATTACTTGCCGCATTGCCCACTTATTAAAGCTCGGCGTGCCTTCGTCGGAAATTCTCGCTCTGACCTTTACAAACAAAGCCGCTAATGAGATGCGCCAGCGAATCAAGCAGCTTGCTCACCAGTCTGTTTGGACATCGACTTTCCACTCGCTCGGAGCACATATTCTACGTCACTCGATCGCTGAGTTAGGCTACAAAAGTGACTTTACGATCTACGATGAACGCGATAGTTTACACCTGCTCAAAGCTTGCCTTGCTGCAAAAGGCCACAAACAAGACAAAGCGACTCTTAAATCTTTAAAGTCGGCAATTTCAAATGCCAAAAATGCCCTGCTTTCCCCCCAAGATCTTGAGCAGGCTTTTTCCTCTCAATTTGACCACCTCCTCAAGGAAATTTTCATCAGCTATCAGGCAAAATTAAAAGAGTACAATGCGCTTGATTTTGATGATCTACTTTATCTTCCAGCGCAACTCTTTACCTCTTTTCCAAACATCCTCGCTTTTTATCAGAAACGATGGTCTTTCATCTGCATTGATGAGTACCAAGACACAAATACTGCTCAATATGCCATTACAAAATCGCTGATTGCAAAGCATAAAAACCTATTTGTCGTTGGTGATCCCGATCAGTCCATTTACTCTTGGCGCGGCGCTGACTTTCGCAATATTTTGGATTTTGAACGCGATTATCCAGGAGCAACTGTTATCTCACTTGAGCAAAACTACCGCAGCACAACCCACATCTTGGAAGGAGCTAATGCACTAATTAAGCAAAACGAAAGCCGTTATGAAAAAAATCTATGGAGCGCGCTCGGTCCAGGTGAAAAAATCAAAATCTATATCGCTGAAAACGAGCGCGAAGAAGCTCACTTCGTCGCTACCCAGCTCGCCGATCACTTCCAGAAAAAAATTCTTCCGCTTAATGAGTGCGTGATTTTTTACCGTACGAATGCCCAGTCGCGCCCCTTAGAAGATGTTTTACTTAAGTTTCAGCTTCCCTACACAATCATTGGCGGCATTTCCTTTTATCAAAGACGTGAAATCAAAGATATTCTCTCGCTGCTGCGCATGGTCATATCAGATTCCGATTTTCTTTCTTTTGCGCGCACCATTAACCTGCAAAAACGGGGCATTGGAAGCGCTACTTTACTAAAATGGCAAACTGCCGCCGAACAAGCTGCTTTACCTATTCTCGTTTTTTGCCGCTACCTCATCAATGGGTCGATCTCGGCTAAACTCACGTCGAAGCAGCGCCAAGGTCTCGAAGACTACCTCGCATCTATCGATGCTCTCAAAAACGATCTTAAGCAGGAGCTTCCGCTTAAAACGCTCATTGCACACGCAGTCGAAGAAATGCATTACCTCGATATTTTGAAAGACGATCCGGAGACATTTGAAGACCGCAAAGAAAACATCAATGAGCTGATCAACAAAGGCGCTGAGTGGCAAGAAGAAAACCCTACCTCATCGCTGACAGCCTTTTTAGAAGAAATTTCTCTCAAGGCACAAATCGACGAGAGCTCTTCAGCTGATGCCATTCAATTGATGACCCTCCATAATAGCAAGGGCCTTGAGTTTCGGGTCGTTTTTATCGTCGGATTAGAAGAAGATCTTCTTCCCCACCTCAACGCCAAAGATTCTTCCCAGGCATTAGAAGAAGAGCGACGTTTGCTCTACGTCGGAATGACACGCGCCAAGCAGCTGCTTCATTTAAGCGCTTCGAGCTACCGCTCTATTTGGGGAATTCCAAAGGTCATGCGCCCAAGTCGTTTCCTCGATGAAATTCCACAACAATATTGCTTTGAACTTAATCCCAAGCAAGACGAGCTTTCAGATGAAGTTTCTTTAAGTGATGGCTCTGGCCTTGCTGTAGGAACAGCGATTATTCATCGCGATTTTGGCAAAGGCACGATCAAAAAGGTATACGAAACCTCATTAGGCACAACTTATGACGTTTATTTTCTCGATCTCAACCTCACGCGCTCTTTAGTTGGCAAGTACGCCAAGTTCAAAGTCTGTTCGGACTGATCTCAAATTTGGGTCAACGACTCAATTCGCTACAGAATGTAGTCTGAAAAGCCAACATGAACAACAGAGTTGTCGAGCAATGGCTTTCATTAATTATTGTGAGTGAAACTCATGGGTGTTTCTGGAAAAAATCCGACGTTCCAAAATGATCTGTGACAGAAGTTTTTCATACAACCTGTGAGTGCGACCTATGGATATTTATTTGAATTTTTCTTTTTCCCATGCTTGAAACGGAAAAATGACCCCTGCTTTATCCAAGTATGTGCCCATTTTTCCGCTTCAAGCATGAAAAAAATTGAAAATCCCTCTAAATACCCATAGGTCGCACTCACAGGTACAACTTGGGTTTCAAGTCATACAGAAATTCGTTTAATATCTCAAAGCTCTGTACACGACAAAAATCTCCCGCTAGGAGTGAACTTGGGCTAACCCGCATTTCTCACAAGGCTCTAGAAAAATTTGGAGCCGTTGTTTTCCGAGTATTCCAAGAAGCTCTTTTGGAAATGGTTTTACGCTTTATCAGTTCATGTACTTCAGTAGTATTTAATTTTGTAATGGTTTAGCCCTAATTCTTGCACGCTTGTAAAGATGGTGAGTGCAGCTTCAAGTCATCTGTCCTGAAATACTTTGCCCCACATCATTATGAGTGTAGATGGGACGAATGGTATGGGCCCTGAAGGATAATGCTGGCAAAATTTTGAGCAGAAAACGGCATTTTCATGACCCAAATCCAGCATTTTTTTTTGTATTTGAGGAGCAGAATACTGCGTCTTTTCAATTTGTAAAAATGTATGTAATCAAAATTGATAGGAGCAGAATAAAAAAGCAGAATCTGAAGATTTATCGAGCATTATCCGTCAAGGCCTAGACTGGGAACGTCTTACCCACCAAAGTGACAGTAATTACTCCACGTCAGTGGAAAATAAGTG
>JBCCHO010000238.1:0-3448 GCA_039028715.1 Chlamydiota bacterium
CTTGCTTTTCACTCTTTCTGCATCTTTCTGGAAGCTGATTTGTTACCCTTGTCTCATGGACAATGTGTACAAATCAGCTTCCAAAAATTTGCTAGAAACCTGGTAAAAACCAAAAACATTTTCATTTACGGATAGGTTCATCAAATTTCCCTTCGAAAACGATTTTTGCGTAGGAGCCTCTGTAGAAGTTCTTTATCTTTTGGGGGATTGAGATGAAAACACGCCCTGTGTATAATTATTTGAAAAGGAACCGCTAAATTCGGCGAGATTTTCTCATGCTCGTAAGCGATCCAAAGACTCCCAACCAAACTTTGGTAGGCATCGCACAAGCGACAAATCATTGCCATACATCAGTTGAGAAGCTCAAGTAAAAATGGACGCACCAGCAACAAAATACCACGATGGTGAAGGCAATACGGACATAGAGGACCAAGAAGAGTATCAAAAAAAGCAGAAAGTAGAAATTCATATTATCTTTCTACTTATCACTTTTGCTATTGATATTTTTTTGTTTTTTGTTCTTCGTAAAGAAGATGCTGCGCTAAGTGAGGGGTGGAGATTTTCTACCCAACGACTTCTCATTCCCCAAACGCTACTCTACCTACTCGTTGGTATTTCGGGGGCACGGATTTGGCTAGAACCAGGCTCTTTGATCCGCCGCTATATCTTATGGGCTTGGGTCACCCAAATTGGCCTCAATATTATCTGGCCAATCACCTTTTTTTACATTCCCGTACCGATCATCACTCCTGTTTTGTTCACACTGCTGTTTATTACTCTCGTCACTCAGATGTTTTACACCTTTTTTCTCGATCAAATTGCCGGCTATTTACTCATTCCCTACTTTCTTATTGTCGCCTTTAAGATGGTCTTCCACTGGATCTTATACATTCTAAACATCACCACAATCGGTTGATATGCATTCGCCAAGGAAGAAAACGATCCTCTCGTTCCTACACGCGCTTCGCCAAAAAATTATGATTGCTTTTGAAGCCTTTGAGCCGTCTGCTCGTTTCGAGAAAAAACAATGGGTTCACCACGCAGGAGGAGGCGGTGAAATCGGCTTGATTCGAGGAGCCGTTTTTGAGAAAGCTGCAGTGAATTGGTCAGGAGTCACTGGTCATCATCTACCCATGAATGAACGAGAAGGGCCCTTTTTTGCAACAGGAATTAGCTTAATCACTCATATGGCCAACCCCAAAGTGCCCACAGTTCATATGAATATCCGCTACATAGAAACTGCAACGAGGTTTTGGTTTGGCGGTGGATATGACCTTACCCCCATGGGATTCTTCTTTAAAGCGGACCGCGATCATTTTCACAGCACAGCTCAACGGACTTTAGACCGCCATGATCCAGCGCTTTACCGCACCTTTTCAACCAATGCCAAACACTACTTTTATATTAAGCATTGGCAAAAAGAGCGCGGAGTCGGCGGTATTTTCTTTGATGATTACAATACCGGTGATTTCAATAAGGACTTTGCGATGTGGCAAGATGTGGGTAACTCATTTTTACCCGCGACCCTACCGATTTATCGCCGACGCATCGATGAGACTTTCACAGAACAAGATAAAGCAACACAAAACGCGCTTCGCGCTCACTATGTCGAGTTTAACCTCTTATACGACCGAGGCACCCGCTTTGGCTTTACCTCTGGTGGGAATCCCGAAGCTATCCTCTGTTCCATGCCCCCTTCTGCCACATGGTAGCCCAACATTGTCAAGAAAAGATACTTTTTGTTTTTTGTCCCACATCTGAAAAAGTGGGATTGTTCAGCGAATGTGATAAGCGAGCCCAGCGCAAGTCAGGAACACCTGCATAATCAAAAGTGAGATTATGTAAATCGTCTCGGTGAATGTAATTTAAGGTCTGATTAAGCAGTCCGATAACGGGCGCTTCTTGAATTAGAATAGATTCGGCAGCTCTTATTAAACTACATCTAATGTGGGGCTTTTTTTCTCGCTCAATGCATGCAACTATATCGCGATAATGAAAGTGGTTCCAGTGACAACAGTTATCAACAGCCGCTAATCGCGCAAGCAGTGTAAGGGCATCTTTATAATCACTTGATACAAAACAACCTCCTATTTGGAATTTCCCCACTCGCAAATTTTCAAGAAACACACGGCAATCCTGAATGTCCAAGTCAATGGTGATTCCAAAGGTCGTTTCCCACTTTTCTTTTAGATACTCGGCAAGTTTTTGATTCCTTTCCATAGGACAGCAGCTCAGCTTGAGCAAGGGAAATGTTTTTCGTGTCAGCCTCAGCTCTTTTAACCCCTCTTCAAACAATGTTTCGCCCTGCCCTGTATCTTGGCAAAGAGCATTGCCTTCCCCATATAATGACAAAGCTTTAGGAAGCACTGTAGAAAGCGGCCGACAACCGGGATAGATATGCTCACTGAGCCACTTGCGATTGACTGCACAGCTAAAAGCTCGTCGAATTAATGGCGAGCTTAATGGGAAGTGCTGGGTATTTAAATGGATCCAAAAAGGCCGGACAACTTCTTTTCTGGTCCACTTCCCCTGAACCAATTCTAAAGAGAGTCTATCCTTTGGAAGAGGGCAAAAAGGATCGCCAATCCAGTCGAGCTCTTTGCGTTTATAAAGAGAAAAAACTTCCTGATGGTTTTTTACCATTAAAATTTTAATCTGCTTAATCTCAAGTGTATCCTGTTCTTGAAAAAAGGAATTAATGGTTAAGCGTAAATAGCGATCGCGTTCCCACTCATCGACCTGATAGGGACCGTTAAAAAGCACTTTTCCAAATTTTGTTTTGTAAGGAACAAAAAGGCAAGAAGATAACAGGCTTAGAAAATAGGTGTTAGGACGTTCAAGCTCTACTAAAAGCGTATTCTGATTTAGCGCTTTCACCCCAACTTCACTGATAGCTTTTCCTTTTTCTCTAACAGCCTTCGCATTTTTAAGGCAGTCAAAAAGCCCCGCTTGCTTGCAATCAACATCGGATGATAAAACTCCTTTCCAGGCGCGCTCATAATCATAAGCAGAAACAAAAGACCCATCTGAATAGCGCATTGGACGCAATGCAAACAGATAACTCGTTTGGCAAGGAGAAATGGTGATTTTCCTCGCTCCTGCAGGCTTATAGCTTCCACAAGGGCTGAGACGCGTTAATCCCTCAAAGAGCCACTTTCCCAAAGCACGGCCTCTCAAGCAAAGAGAAAGGCTATAGGGACTCAATGACTCCAGGTCGCCTTCGACAAAATTCAGCGTCAGCGTTTCCTTTTTCGAAAACCCGCTTTTTTGATTTTTATCAATCACTGTTGCCATGAAATTTCCCCATCTATGAACCTATCCGTAAATGAAAATCTTCTTGCTTTTCACTCTTTCTGCATCTTTCTGGAAGCTGATTTGTTACCCTTGTCTCATGGACAATGTGTACAAATCAGCTTCCAAAAATTTGCTAGAAACCTGGTAAAAACCA
>JBCCHO010000239.1:0-3427 GCA_039028715.1 Chlamydiota bacterium
AACTGATTTAAAGCCTCTAGATCGTATTTTTTCTTCGTCGCCCATATTAAACTTAATATTGGCTAGAATAAAAAATGCAATCTAGAGAACTTTAAATTCAGTTTGCTTTTGGGCGCTTTTGAACCGGAAGCACTATATACTCGATGGGTTTAAAAATAGCCGCCGGTGCCTATGTAAATCGAGTGGTTTTGGTAGCTGCTATTCCACTGAAAGTCATAGCTAGCCTCTACTTCAAAGCACCTAAAAGCAATGGCTAACAGATCAATCCCCAAAAGAAGAGTGTGACGACCAGGTGCAATCACTCCCAGCTTTTCTTTTCTGGGGCGCGATAAATGAGTCGTCGTCAAGTGAATGGTGTGATTGAGGTTGAGGTATTCATATTGCCAGGCCAAAGACAGCTGAGGTTGCAGGCAAACTTTTCTTGTATGGATAAGGTAATCGAGCCTGATTCCAATTGCTGATTGCAGAGAAAAAAGCTGCTGGCTGTCTACTTTTAAAGCGTACACCTCGTCTTCGCTTTCACTAAAATCGTCGATGCTTAGCCAATCAAATTGCACATTGAGAAAAGGAGTCACAGCGAGATATTTTGGGATGGCGGCAAACCGGTTGTAAGAGAAAATATAGTTGATGCCGAGCACAGCATCGGCCTCTAGCCCATTGGGTCTCCCTACTGCTTCTACTGGAGCGTGGCTTGGCCCTGCTTCGCGGCGGATGTTATAGCGGTCATAACCGAATCCAACGAGGCTATTGAGTGCAAATCCAGGAACGTAGCGAGGAGCCCAAACACTATAGATACCTCCATGCACTTGGTGCACGGTGAAACCGGCGGCATTGCCGTTCGCATCACCCGAAATGGCTCGGTAATCAAAGTCTGCGCCGACCCCCCAATCTTCGAAGGCATGGTCAATTCCGGTAAAAAATCCATAAGAATGGTAGTCAAAGCCCAACTGCAAGTCTGTCAACTTGCTAAAACTGCCAAAGTGTCCAACAGGGCCAATGTATGCTCTTGTTGGGCCTGACGTAGCACACCAATCTTTGATCAACCTTTGCCCAAGCTGGTCTTGCTTTTGCTGTCTTTGAGGTGAGCGCAGTTCTGCAAGCGGTGCGCTGCTCGCTATAAGCAGCGATGTGCTTTGTTTTTGTTGGCTTTGCTGATTGAAAAGTCGCCGATGAATAAAGGATTGGTTTCTTCCAATGCGCGTATTGATTTCAACAATCGAGTGAAGGCTAGCAAAAGGAACCGATCCGATCAGTGATGGCGTGACGACTTGAGCTGTGATAAGTTGAACAGCTGTTGTCGTGTAATCGATCGTGTGAATGACAGTTTCTGGAAAGTTGATAAAGTCAACCGTATGATAGGTGCCACTGACGCCTCCTTCTGCTGTGATCAGATCGATGATCAAATTAGGTGGAACAGCGGCATCTGAGGGAATCGTAACAATGAGTGTGCCATCGATTGCCGCAGTGTTGGTTGCTACAATATTGCCGTAAACTGAGGGAAAAGATGTGAACCGCAAATGCAGCGTTGCTAGCTCTTGTTGAGTGTAATTTAAGGCCAGCATATTCCCATCATTGGTGATTGTCCCTCTGATGAAAGTCATCTCTTCAGTTGTTGATCCGAGCGTGCTTATCAAGTCGTTGGTCATGTTGCCGCCTTGAATGTCAAAGGTCCCTTCAAAACCTGCTCTGAACAAAGCTCCCTCTAAATTATTGATATTTCCCCCGAGAATGGCGATAGTGCCACCTTCTTGTACTCCTATTTTAGCACTTATCCCGACGTTATTCACTGTGGTATTGATGCCACTGATCGTCAGCGTCCCATTGGGTCCTTGCGGTCCTAAAAACGCATTTTTTCCATTATTAGTGACAGTCGTTGTCTGTTGTGCATCGCTTGTGATCATCATTTCTGAGGCGCCCATTGGCCCTAAAAATACGCTTTGCCCACTATTCATCACGACGGCATTGTTGATGGATAGCATAGAACCTGTCGCTAAGGGGCCAAAAATCGCCCCGACCCCGCTATTGGTCACAGTCACTGTGCCTAAAGTCCCATCAATTCCCATAAACGCTCCACTTGCTGCGGGCCCTGCCATAGCGTGAAGCCCGCTATTGATAAATGTCGCATTTCTTTCTGAAGAACTCGGTTGGATGAGAAAGGCATCAGAAGTTCCTTGAGGAATGATCCTATGTTGGTTGTCCACTGTCGCAGAGTCTATCACGAGTCTAAACGGGGAAATAAGTGGGGTGGTTGTAACACTTAGAATTCCCGTTCCCATAGTCGATGGCGCGCTACTTTGCATGATGTACAGGACTTCGGTGGTATCAGAAGTAAGTCGGGATTCTCCTTGAAACTGAAGGTTAGTATCATCTTCAAGCACAAATTCTGTACTCGTTTTGAGCAGGATAGGCGCTGCGATAAACGCAAATTTAACGTTTTGAGAAGGTGATGAGGCTATAGTAAGCTGCGGCAAAGGGTCTGGAGCCGGGCGAAAGAAAGAAAGCTGGGCCTCTTGTTGGCTATTACGAGTCGGAAAAATGGCATACAAGCTGTCAGCGTCAAAGTGCACTTCAGCTAAGATAGGAGAAAAAGATTGAGAGCCACCATTATCGAGATAGATCTGAAGTGGATCGGCCGAGAAATGTTCGCTAAAAATCGCAGAATCGAAGTCATTTTCATCTTGTCCGGGAATTCCCATTGGATTCCAGTTGCTTGACAATTCCCAAGGAGCAAAATTTCCCGGGTTAATCCATACAAAATCTTGCCCGTAAAGCGAGCGAGCAGCTAGAAGTAGAAATAAGAAGGCTAAGCAATATCTTTTTATAATAACTCGAAACCTGCAGCTTGAATGAGGTAGGTGAACAGGCAAACCCAAGTGATACATCTAATGAACAATGATAAGACACAGTTTGGGTTTCAAGTTTCGGATAGGTAAAAAACCAGAAAATTTATCCGAGCGGTCATAAGGTACAACTTGGATTTATAACATGTTTGGTGTGAGTAAAGTTTCATTGAAACACTAACAAATTTTTTATTAGATTATCAACCATTGATTTTATCAAAGATAGAGCGTAAAACCCATTCCTTGAGATGCGAAAAGGTGTCAACCCGCATTTCTCACAAGGCTCTGGAAAAATTTGGAGCAAGATGTTTTCCGAGATTCCAAGGAGCTCTTTTGGAAATGGTTACAACCATTCCCTGCAAGATCTCCTTGAAATCTCGAAAAACATCTTGCTCAACTTTTTAGCAGAGCTTGTGAGAAATACGGGCTATGTTTGCACCAAAGCCGTTTTTCCTTCAGTAAAATGGCAAAGATGCCTATTTCACTTAAGCCAAAACGCAATGGCTTATGCCCCTAGCAAAGGGCTAAAAAAAGAAATAGCGGGAGCGGTAAGAGATATTTATCAGGCGATGGATAAGGAAGAAGCA
>JBCCHO010000240.1:0-3426 GCA_039028715.1 Chlamydiota bacterium
GGCTTTGGTTTAAGAGGGTGTAAAATTTTATCTATGCAAAGAGTGGAGACGATGATCTATGGTTCTGTGCTCCCCAAAAAATTTTGATATGTGAAAATTTTTCACTTTCTAAATTTTCTATTCTTTTAGCGGGAGGTGCTGGACCCACCTGATCGCCCTTGAAAAAGAATCAAGCCTTTATTAAACTGATGTTCTTGAGGTAGAGGAAGGAGATGCAATGCGCCGCTCGATCAGTTACGCCGAACCAAAAATAGCCCTGGCAGGAGAAAGCAAAACATGGAAATTTATTTTTAACCCAGCTACAGACCTGCCCAAAGGCACGCTTTTAAAGTTTGACCTTGAGTCCAAAGGACGGGCTTTTGACTGGGAAATTCCACAGGTAAAACACAAATCTAAATCGAATTTTATTTGGCTTCTTCTTCCTAAGCAAAAACCGATTGCCGCTAAAGCCATTGCCCATCAAAAAGGACATTTGCCCCAGTTCGAATTCACCCTACCTACGCCAGCAAAAGCGGGTGAGCCTATCACTATTATGCTCGGCTCAACCGAAGCTAAAGGTAGCGGTAATCGCGCACAACATTACACGCGCCGCCGCCGCCCTTTTTCTCTTTACATCGATCCAAAAGGAAAGGGAGATTACAAAGATCCAGAACTTTTCTACTTAGACGTGCGGGGAAATGTTCTGAGCAATATTCGCATTATCGTCCCTTCCGTTGTCAATAAAAACCAACGTTTTGATGTCATTGTCCGCTTTGAGGATAGCTATGGAAACCTCACGGGAAACGCACCCGAAGGAACGTTAATTGAATTTTCCTATGATCGCCTGCGCGAAAATATCAACTGGAAGCTTTTTGTCCCTGAAACGGGCTTTATCAATCTGCCCAATCTCTACTTCAATGAAGCCGGCATTTACAAAATCCAGCTTAAAAACCTCACAACAGGCGAAGCTTTTTACTCAACCCCGATCAAATGCCTTGCTGAGCCTATCCATCCGGTCTTTTGGGGTTCTTTTCACTCTGAATCGATTCTTTACAACGCCACAACAGACATTGAAACGTTTTTGCGCCACAATCGAGATGAACAAGCGCTTCAGTTTTTTGGCACTTCATCTTTTGAAAGTGAACGCGAAACCCCGTCCGATGTTTGGAAAGCTATCGCTTCACATGTTTCTGAGTTTAATGAAGATGATCGCTTCACGACTTTTCTCGGCATGCAATGGGCTGGTGCAGCAAAAACAGAGGGGCTCAGGCAAATCATCTACCTTAAAGATAATAAAGGGATCTTGCGTCGCAAAGAAAGTAAAGCCAGCCACCTAAAAAAGATCTATAAAAGCCATACGACCAAGGATTTTATTTCTATTCCGTCGTTGACTATGGGGTCAGAAACCTGCTACAACTTTGAAAATTTTGCACCTGAGTACGAAAAAATCGTTGAAATTTACAATGCTTGGGGATCTTCCGAATGCACTGAAGCCGAAGGAAACCCCCGCCCGATCCGTTCAAAGGGAAAAGGGGGCATGAAAGAAGCTAAAGAAGGATCAATTCGCCGCGCACTTAGTCGAAATTGTCGGTTTGGCTTTGTCGCCGGTGGCTACGACGACCGCGGTACTTTTTCTTCTTTTTTCGACTCTGACCAAGTGCAGTATTCTCCCGGGTTAACAGCTGTTTTAGCGCCCCAACAAACGCGGGATGGCATTATGCAGGCGATCAATAAGCGCTCATGCTATGCAACAACAGGACCGCGGATCATTCTTGGGTTTTTTATCGCCGGTTTGCCTATTGGGAGCGAGCTGAATGCGAAAGCAAAACCAGGGCTGATGTACAATCGCCACCTCACGGGTTACGTCGTCGGCACAGCTCCTATCAAAGAAGTACTTATTATCCGAAATGGCAAACCATTGCACACTTATCAACCAAAGCAAGATGCTTACGAATTTGCACTTGACGATACCGAAATGCTCACTAAAGTGACTCTTAAACCCACCGCCCCTGATCAATCTCCTTTTGTTTATTACTACGTGCGCATCACCCAAAAAGATGGCCATTTGGCTTGGAGCTCGCCCATTTGGGTCGATGAAACAGGCCCATCTGGAGAAAAGAAAAAGAAGGGGTAGCCCTAAACTGGACATCAGCATGTCTACTTTTGTCATGACCTTTGTCTTTGCTGTTGGCTTAATTGCCATATGCTTTATCTTTTTATCGATTGGCAAACTCATAACAGGCAAATCAAAATGGCACATCAAGCGGTGTGCTAACCCCGAAAAAAATAAATCTTGTCCTCACTGCCACCCTCAAGAAAAAAAAAATCAGCACGCCCAGCGCAATTCGGATAGCAAGAGGTAGTTTTTAAAAAGAGGGGTGAAGAGCAAAAGAGATAAGCTTTGGACATCCGCTTATTATGTAGGAATTGCAGGCGAAGTGTCTTCAGAAATTATTTATCGGGATAGGTTCTTGCTCTTTTAGGGCAACAAAAAAGAGTGTTTGACAACTTTGTTGCTTCGTATTGTAAATCTATTCAAGATTCCAGTTCTTTTTCAAGATTGTTCAAGCTTTTTCCGTAAAGCTGTAAGATACAGAACACTGAAAAAGCATCGACCATATTATGATACCCCCGATGCTTTGAATAGAAAATACAACCAAAAACTGTTATTATTTCAAGAGCAAGGGTAGCAATCTTATAACATTTTTTATGTAATTCTTGATCATTACGTGTCTTTTTATCAATCAGGTTGATGACAAAAGTTTGCATTTTTCCAATAGCATAAGGAGTACCAATATAAATAAAACATTGTTTAAATGGCGCGCACTTATAATCTTTATCTATAAATTTAATAATTCGTTCTATGCCTATCTTCCTAAAAATCAAGCTTTCAGCGCCCATAAAAGCCCCTGCAGCGGCTCCAAGTACAAGGCTTTCCCTTGAACTGTTAACAAAATATTTTATTAGCTCTATATTCACTTGTTTTACTCCTTTAATCTCTGAAGGTTTAATTCCCTACGGTTTTATTAAAAAATGTGAAACCCAAGGTTTCGATAGGTTCAAGCATAGGGAAAAGCATAGGGAAAAGAAAAATTAAAATCAATATCAATTAGTCATAAAGACACGGCGTTTTCACAAAAAAGATTTACATCTTACACTCTAAAATTTTAAGTAGATAGTCGTTATTCCATCCCGCTCGCTCTCGTTTTTTAGCGATGCTTTTTTTGAGGTTGTCCCTCTTTAATAAATTTAGTGTTAATCCTTTAAGTACTCTCATGAGGCTCTTGCAAAAATAGTGACCAAAAACGGGTCATAATTTTTTTAAAACCAAAGAAAAAAAATATACAGATATAAAATCTCGTTTTTGGTCACTATTTTTGCAAGAGCCTCATGAGAGTACTTAAAGGATTAACACTAAATTTATTAAAGAGGGACAACCTCAAAAAA
>JBCCHO010000241.1:0-3406 GCA_039028715.1 Chlamydiota bacterium
CGCCGAATTTGACGGTCTCTTTTGACCGATTTTTCCCTGGGTTTTATCCACCTGCCGGATAAGAACCCAGGGAAAAAGTCGATCAAAATAGCCGCGCCAAATCACCGACCTTTTTGCATTTTGAATCGTCTTCGGTATATAACAAGATAAATCAAAAGTAAGCAACACCTCAATAAAGGGGTATTGAAATCTCGAAAAAACAGACTGTTTAATCTCCCAGCAGAGCTGGTGAGCAATACGGACTAGACGGTCAGTGCTCTCCTAGAGGAATGCCTAAGAAAAACATAAAAACCTCAGCTCCGGGATTGTGGTCTGCTAAGCTAGCATTCGACAAATGATAAAACATAGTTCCAAAGCGACAGCCCCAATGATTTGTCCAAGAAAGTTCGATTGCCGACCGAAATTCTAGTGGGTAGCCGAGGTCAAAGGATTTCCCTTTGAAATACCCCCCCGGTGCGAAACTAGGTGTTAAAACAACTGAAGGTGTAAGAAAAAGATCGCAAGCAAGCCCAATGCCTATAAAAACGCCCATTCGGTTGTTTAGGCTTGCGCTTATCAACGGGCGGATAAATACGTGTTTGTCTCTATACCAAGCGGATTTGGCTCGATATTCAACGAGAAAATTCAAGTACTTTTTATTGCGAATGACATTGAAAACGCCAGAGCCGACATAAAGCAAGTGGTGATCTTCTGGCCGGGGTTCTGAGCTGTGCGCTTTTGAGCAAAGCAAAAAGACAGCGAGTAGGAAGAGAAATAAAGAGCGCATAGTGCTTGTGAATAAATTTTCAAAAACGATACACCTAAGAGCGTTTTTATTGCAAACTTGGGTTAATGCTGAAAAGAACCATAATGAGCGCGATGCCAAGAGTAAAAAACGGGGCGCCCTCTTTCTTTATCGTAAAGAACTTCGATCGTGAGATAGGGATAAGGGTGGGTATTATCTAGGTCTCTTTTTTCGTCTGCTTCGGCAAGGGTAATGCTGATTTCGCGGTTGATCCACGAGGGTGTTTTGGTGAAAGCGCATTTTGATCGGGCAAAATAGCGTTCGCGAGGGTAAGTACCTTGGTTTTTGTAATAATCGAGAACAATAGCGACGATTCGATGAGGATCATGCTCGATGCCTTCGACATAAAAATCGACTTCAGCACCTATTTGATGCTTTGAAGTGCGGTTATTACAGCTCGGATCGGCGTAAGTGTTGTGGTGCGGGCAGCGGTGGCCAGATGTGATCACGACTTTTCTCCCCGTCACTTTCTGGATATGGTTGAGTAGGTCAATCAAGATAGGATAAATGAATTCGCAGTTGCCCTTAACAGGCAAGCTATGCTCATCAATGCCGCGGCAATCGCGGGGAAGTTGGCCTGGGGGCTTAATGAGATGGTGGGAAGCATTGCCTCGACAGCGAAAAAACTCTTTATTGATGCGGCGGTTAGCGCCGATCCATTTTTCGTCCCAGGGGTAGGTGGGAAGCGGAGTGTATTCAGAGGCAGGTGGTAGTAGAGTTGGATTTTCGAGCTGACCAAGAGAAGTCAGTGTAAGATTGTCTCGCCGCAATTTCTTTTGTTCTGATTGTTGCAAGCCAGAACATCCCATGAAGAGCAAGCAGAGGATTGTCGACCAGTACCGGCTACTTGCTCGGTAGAAAAGCTGGACAGATTGGGACATTAGTCCACATTTCTTATCGGGCTGGTGTTTCAGTAAATGCTTGTCAATACCTTCAAAAGAACTGCTTGGAGGATTCAAAGAGCTAGGCGGCTTAAACTTCGTTAACATCTGGTGAAAAATACGGGTTAGATAGCGCATGAGTTTACCTTATTTTACCTAGCATTGAAAAAAAAAAACGAGCTCTATATGGGCTGAGATAGAGAAGTGAATCGGTTTGTGGCTCTTATGATGACGAAAAGTGTCCTTATCATTGATAAAAATCTCGCGGCTAGAGAGCTGCTATTAGAGCTGCTAAGGCAAAAAGGCTTTCGCCTCTTTACAGTATCCGAAGGGGCGGGCGCGCTAGAGTTGCTTCAACGCGAGAACTTTGCTTGTATTTTTAGTGATTTAGCGGGTATCCGCTCATTAAAGAGGATGAAACGCCAGCCAGAGGCTATTCCCCTCATTGCTTTGGAAGGTGGAGAGCAAAAAAAACAGCAAAGATCAGTTGCAGCGGCTCTCAAGCATCCAGTTCAAAAAGCAGACCTTGAAGCGGTATTGCGCCAGTGGGTATTTCGGGAAGATGCCGTTCCTATGATTGCAGAAAGCCGACCGATGAAGCAAATTCTCAAGCGCGTGGAAAAAATTGCTCAAAGTCACTCGAATGTGTTCATTATCGGAGAATCGGGGACGGGAAAAGAAGTTGTTGCCAGTAAAATTCACGCCTTATCTAAGCGCGCCGCATTTCCCTTTATTAAAGTGAATTGCGCTGCCCTTCCTGATACATTGATCGAATCAGAGTTTTTTGGCCATGAAAAAGGAGCCTTTACCGGGGCGCACTTAAAGCGAATTGGTCGGTTTGAGCGAGCAGATCGGGGGACGCTTCTTCTCGATGAAATTTCAGAAATTCCCGCCGCTTTGCAGGCAAAGTTACTTCGCGTAGTGCAAGAGCAAGAGTTGGAGCGATTAGGCGGGACAGAGGCGTTTAAAGTTGATGTGAGGTTGATTTCGACGTCAAACCAAAATATGCAGGAAGCGCTGCAGCAAAAACGCTTTCGCGAAGATCTTTATTATCGACTCAATGTGATTCCGATTTTTTTGCCGCCATTAAGGGAAAGACGAGAAGATATCCTCCCGTTAGCGAATTGGTTTTTGCAGCAAATTTGCGCGCGCAATCAGCTAGTTGATACGACGTTTTCACGTGCTGCACGGGAAAAGCTCTGTCAATATTCATGGCCCGGTAATGTCAGAGAGCTGCGCAATGTAATTGAGCATAGCCTTGTCATGTCTAATGCCGCTTGTATTGAGGAAGTGCTTTTTGACCCTTCAGCTCAGTTGAAAAAACCAAGTGACCAGCAGCAGATGACGTTAAAAGCACTCGAAAAAAAACACGTTTTGGCAACTTTTAAGCGCAACAATTGTCATCAGGGAAAAACAGCAACAGCACTTGGTATTAGTGTGAGGACTTTGCGCAATAAGCTCAAGCTCTATACCGAAGCCAACTCAAAGTGAGAAAATCTCAGTGAATTTGTGGATCTTTTTTGACCGAGCTTTGTACACGACAAAAAATTTCCTGCTAAAAGACGGTGCCATGAAATAGGGCGCATTCACAGATTCTAACCTTTATCAAAAGTAGAGCGTAAAACCCATTCCTTCAGGTGTGGGATGTAACGCTCACAATTTCTTGCTACCGTAGTCAAAAATTTGCTATAATCGTAGTCATGAAGAAGCTATTACGTAAGGGATTTTTGTTTAGATTGAA
>JBCCHO010000242.1:0-3374 GCA_039028715.1 Chlamydiota bacterium
TAGACACCCCTAAAAAATTTATGGTGCCTAACAGTTTATTTAAGTAGAGTTTGTTTTGCGTATATAAAAAACTAGAAATCAACTTTTTATCAAGAAAATTTCGGTCAAAGTATCAAATCTTTAGGATGAAAAAGCCCTGGGGTTTTACGCTCTACTTTTGATAAAGCTTCTAAAGCATAGTTCAAGACGTTTGATTTAGAAGCTTCATTCTAAAACTAGGGTCTACTCCATTTTCTAAATAATGTTCGAGCAGTAATTGGACGTAGGCGTTTCTTTCTTTTCCGGCTTGGATGAAGACATTGCTTGAAATATCATCGATATATTTACAACTATCTTCCTTTGCCCACTCACATATAAATTGAATCGTAAGAAAACGCACTTTCCAAAATGGGCTACTAATAAAGCGGAAGAGATAGTTACAAAGGAGCTTTTGTTTAAGCTCTTCACTACAGCCCTCAGCCTGTATAATATTAGTAATAGCAAGCAAGCAGCTGATTATGCCGTTCTCAGTCAGCTCAGACCCTTTGAATATTTTTTTTATCGTCGATTTTATCGAAGGTTCGCCGAATATTCTTTCAATATAGGGCTTTAAATAACGACTAAAAGAGTCTAAATCATAAACATCGAGGGCATACCAGTGTAAGCCATAAAAGAAAATATACCATTCTTTTATTTTGTTTCTACGGATCTCACGCTGAAGAGGTAAGAGCTCCTTAAGCGCCCCTGTGTAACTTTTTTTAAGAACATTTTTTAAGTAGTTAGTGGGGTTGATTAGGATAAATTTAAGCAGTTCAGTGCAGCAATCGAGGTAAAACCGGGCTTCAACTTGCATAGGTGGTAATGTCTCTCGTATTTGTTTGACTAACCTTGAGATTTCGTCATAGGTCGTCGAGTAGAGCTTGCGATTAGCTTCAGATATCTCATAGTAAATAAGGTGAAACAACAGGTACCCATAGCGAATCAGGCATAGCTTGATGTCGTCTTTTAACTGGATGGCGGGGGCGGCCGCTAACCTAAAAATAGTCAGGGCTTCTTCAATGCGAATTTCATCCGGGATAATTTCAATTTTTTCTAGAAGGTGGTCATGCATCCGGTTTTTAACTAAAAGGGTGAGTTGATCCAGATTTTTTTTGATTTGATCGGCTTCATCTTGCTCATTACCGGGTTCGTGTATCTTCTTCAGTGCTTCTTGGATTGGAGAAAGTGTAAGAGAAGCTTCCAGATGAATGGAAATAAGAAAGACCTGCAATAAGATCGTTAAAAAAGGAACTTTTGCCAACATGATAGCTTCTCCTTGTTAGTTTCAAAGCACGCCTGCAATAGTCTTAGGGAAGATTTAGAAAACTGAGTTTTGAATTTTTCTCAATCAGAAAAAACAGATTATAAAAAACGTCACTCTGCATTTTTTGGTGGTGCCAAAGAGTTTAAACTAAGAGAGAATTAAAGTGAATTTTTTTCGCCGGATGAACCTAAAAGAAAGTTTTGTTTTCAAGTTCGGACGCACTCACAGGTAGTATTCTTGCTTGATGTTAGCACCGTAAAAATCGATGAGCTCTTCCGCCCGGGAAAAATTGAGTGCTTTGAGTTTTTCATAAATTTGTAGCCCTTGCGCATTGAGCTCTTGCTGAAAATAAAGGATCCCGATGCGGAATAAGATCTCTTTGTCGTTTGGGCAAAGCTTGAGAATTGTTTCGTAAGCCTCGATTTCTTCTTCGTAGAGCTCGAGATCGTGGTAGCAAGAGGCGAGTTGGGCATAGACCCATGGATCATTGGGTGAATAGTAATTGATGATTTCAAATTCTTGAATTGCTTTTGCCGTTGCTGTCTTAAATTTCTCGGGAAACTCTTTAGGCAAAGTTTGCCCGCCCTGGGTTCGATACAGGTGTGACAGCGCGACGTAGGTATTGGCGAGCGATGCATGGGCTTCGACATGAGTCGGAGCCTCTTTGATGAGTTGAATGTGTTCATTAATAGAAACCAGGATAAGAATTTCTTTCATTTTATGAATATCCTGACGGTAATAGAGGTGGGTAAGCTTTTGGATGAGTTGTTGAAACGATCGGGTCACTTCAGGGACAGTATAAAAGTGCGCTTGCTTTTGACTGAGATAGGAAGCAAATGAGTAGGCGGCATTTGCAAGTGACAAGTGGTATTCAGAGGCATCGATGTTAGAGGGAAGTCCTTGTTTACAAAGGAGCATAAACCAGTTGCGCAGTTGGAGCAATTGCTCGGGTTTTTTTGTTTGGAAATAGAAAATGAGAATAAGATAAGCAAATCCAGTTAGCAAAAGCGCTGCCAAAGAAAAAGCAATGAGCGAAGGTTTGAAAAAGAGGATGAGAAAAAAGAAAAATCCCACCGTCTCCACAGCTAAGAGACTAAAGAAGGAAAGATGAAAGAAGAGGTGTGAATGCACAATTTTTTTAAATTGCTTGAGTCCATTTGTGCAATGAGCCTCAACATTTTTCCGAAAAGTTTCGCGGTTAAATCGCCAGCTAGACCTGCTCTTTATCTCCTTAACTATCATACTATTAAGTTTGGCAACTCGCTGCTGAAAGTTCTTCTATTGTTTTCCACTTATTCTGCCTACTTTGCCACTTATAAATCAAGCATACACCAGGAACTTTAAACCCAAGCCGACTCAATCTGCAAAAAGATTGCTGATCAGATAAAGTGTTCTGTTCTTTTACCCATCTGAGGCTCACATTTTCAGCATACCCAAAAAAAAGCAAATCAACCTGCAAAACAAGTTGACTTGCTTTGAGCCTACACTATGTATTGTACATCATGTGAGTAATTACTGTTTCCGAAACCCCTGCATCGCGGAGTTTGTCAATTTGGTAGCTGTTGAGCGTAAAGTGACTGTTGGTTTTCTGGATAAGCCCAATAATCTTACGATCAGAAATGCCAGCATTGCTTAAATGGATCACGTCATTGACGCTCAACCTTTCTCCTTGATCGACACGGCGATACGTTTGACTACTTTCTTCTTTTAAGCTACGTTGGTCTTGGGCATCTAGAGAAGCGCCAATTAACCCTCCAGCGATAGCGCCGGTACCAGCACCAATAGCAGCCCCAGCACCTCCGCCAGCAATGGCGCCGACGCCAAGCCCAAGGGCCCCACCTGTGACAGCGCCAGTTCCTGCTTTTGATTCGCACCCGATAAAAAGCAGGCCAGCCAAACTGAGAATGAGAATCGGGGATGTTTTTTTCATTTTGACCTCTAGTTGTGGTTTTACCTGTGAGTGCGACCTATGAACCTATCCGTAAATGAAAATCTTCTTGCTTTTCACTCTTTCTGCATCTTTCTGGAAGCTGATTTGTTACCCTTGTCTCATGGACAATGTGTACAAATCAGCTTCCAAAAATTTGCTAGA
>JBCCHO010000243.1:0-3354 GCA_039028715.1 Chlamydiota bacterium
GCTCTTGCAAAATTCCATTTCGAGTGAAATTCGCGCTTTTGTCCTTGAGAGCTACTTTTTGTAAATTGGCTATCCTTAGCAGGATATGTCAATTTACAAAAAGTAGCTCTCAAGTCAAAATCATCAAATTTCCCTTCGAAAGCGATTTTTGCAAGAGCCTCCAAAATGAACAAAAAATTCAAGAAAACTCAAAAAAAACGTTGAGTGGGATAGGTTCTTAGATTGCATTTTTTATTCTAGTCCTTATTAATTTCGATATGAATATACTAGTTATAGTTCTTGCTATTATCTTTTTTGTTTTAATTGGTCTTGCTTTAAGTGGCCTTATTTTATTTGTAAAACATAAAGTTGTTACTAGCGATGTATGTAAAATCTTTATCAACAAAGACAAGAGTTTGACGAAAGAGGTCGAAGGAGGAAAAACCCTACTTGCTGCATTAACTGAGCAGGGAATTGCTGTACCCTCTCCTTGTGGCGGCAAGGCGACCTGCAAGCAGTGCAAAGTCCAGGTGGTTGAAGGGGGTGGCGAGGTTCTCGAAACCGACAAGGCGACGTTTAATCCAAAACAAATTCGAGAGGGATGGCGTCTTTCTTGCCAGTGTAAAGTCAAAGGTGATCTTTCAATCAAACTTCCCGACAACTTGTTGTCATTAAAAAAATTTGCGGGAACAGTCGTTTCAAATGCAAATGTCGCGACTTTTATCAAAGAACTCATTGTCAATCTTCCCGCTACTGATCCAATCACTTATATTCCAGGGGATTATTTGCAGTTCCTTATTCCGAGCTTTAAAACCAGTACCGATGACTGGAAAGAAGGCATTGGAGCTGAGTATCTCGCAGACTGGGAGCAGCTTGGCCTGCTTGGTCAGGTGATTAGCTATGACGAAGAAGTCGAGGAAGTGATGAGGGCCTATTCAATTGCTTCTTATCCCGCAGAGGGAACCAGACTGAAATTCAATGTTCGGATTGCAACGCCACCGATGAGTGATGGAAAAATTGAGTTGCGGACTCCTTGGGGGGTAGGGTCTTCGTATATTTTTGGGTTAAAAAAGGGCGATCAGGTGCAATTGTCAGGACCATTTGGTGAGTCACACATGGTGGATGATCATCGTGAGCTGATCTTTTTGATTGGTGGAGCGGGGTCGTCGTTTGGGCGCAGTCACTTGCTCGACCTTTTTTGGACAAAAAAGACCCAGCGGAAAGCGACGCTTTGGTATGGGGCTCGCTCGCTGAAAGAAAATATCTATCAACAAGAGTACGAAAAACTCGCAAAAGAGTTTCCTAATTTTAGCTATCATTTGGTATTGTCTGAGCCGACAACAGAGGATATCGCAGCGGGTTGGCCGGTGGATGACCCTCTTAAGACCGCGTATTTGTTTCGCTCGTTTGAAAACGGGCAGCTCAAGCATTTAGAAGAGCCCGACGAGTGTTTGTATTATGTGTGTGGTCCGCCGATCCATAATCAAAGTGTGATGGAGCTGCTGGACAATTATGGGGTAGCTAAGGAAAATATTGTTTTAGATGACTTTGGATCATAAAGAATGAAAATTGTCGTTGCTCAGATTAATCCCATTGTGGGAGATTTGGCTGGGAATACGGGGAAAATTCTCCAGAGCCTAGAAAGTGCTCGTCAGCGCCAGGCCGATCTCGTCTTGTTTAGCGAGTTGGCCATTTGCGGCTATCCGCCAGAAGATTTTGTTTTTCACCATGCTTTTCTCGAGTCGATCGAACTCCATCTGGAGCGGATCGTTCAAGCGTCTGCTGGCTTGGCTGTGGTTGTCGGCCTAGTGAGAAAAAATACTGGCGCTGGCGAAAAGCATCTGCTCAATAGCGCGGCTGTGATTGACGATCAAAAAATAGTGGGGTTTCAAGACAAGTGGTTGTTGCCCAATTACGACCTCTTTGATGAGCGCCGTTATTTTGAACCGGGAGAGAAAATTGCTCCTTGGAAAGTGAACAATAAGGCGGTCGGTCTGGTGATTTGTGAAGATATTTGGCAACACGCCGGTTATGTCGATACGCGTTACCAACGCGATCCAATTGCCGAGCTGGCTCATCATAAGCTCGACGTCTTGATCAATTTAGCAGCTTCTCCTTACCAACTTCAAAAACCCGATCTGCGGGTCAAGGTGTGCTCCAAAGCGGCGCAAATGCTTCAATGTCCTGTGGTCATGTGTTGTCAAGTTGGCGCCAATGGGCCGATTATTTTTGATGGTTATAGTATTTATGTGAATGCTAATGGAAAACTCTGTCAATTAGGAGCGGGGTTTCACGAAGATGAAATGCTTATCGATTTGAATGCGAAAACATGCCCATGCCCTTTCAAGTACGATTTTATGTACAACTTGCTCCATGCATTGATTTTAGGAGTGCGCGATTACTGTCTAAAAAGTGGGTTTTCCAAAGCATGCTTAGGGCTTTCGGGGGGGATTGATTCATCGCTTGTTGCTTATATTGCCGCTCAAGCGCTTGGTCCAGAAAATGTGTTGGGCATCAGCATGCCGTCTCCTTATACCCAGCCCGGAAGCCAAAATGACGCCAAAGAACTAGCAGAGCGGTTAGCTATCCGCTTTTTAGAAATTCCAATTGAGCGCCCATTTCATCAGTTGACTGAGCTGCTCGATCCTTACTTTGAGGGGAAAAAGTGGGACACAACAGAAGAAAACTTGCAAGCGCGCATTCGCGGCATGATTTTGATGGCGCTGTCCAATAAACACGGTTACATCGTTTTGAGCACTGGGAATAAAAGTGAAATTGCCCTTGGATATACCACTTTGTACGGCGATATGTGTGGTGGGCTTGGTGTTATTGCCGATGTGCTCAAGACAAAAGTGTTTGATCTTTGCCGCTATATCAACCGACTTGAGCAGCGGGAAATTGTCCTTGAGTCAATCATCGCAAGAGCGCCGTCAGCTGAGCTTAGGCCGGGCCAGAAAGACCTCGACTCGCTTCCCGAATACGGCATTGTCGATAAGGTGCTTCAGGGCTATATCGAAGACTATCTATCGATTGATGAGATCACGGAAAAGTATACCATCGACCGCGACCTCGTCGTCAGTTTGATTCGAAAAATGCATGCTGCTGAGTATAAAAGGCATCAAAGCCCGCCGATCTTGCGCGTTTCCAAAAAGTCATTTGGTGTCGGCCGCCAGTATCCCATTGTCCAAAAGTGGCTTTAAACCCAAGTGGTGTAAAAAACTCCTGTCACAGTTTTTCACACCACTTGGGCTAGAGAGGCTCCCCCTTAAAATTCCACTCCGAGCAAAATTCGCGCTTTTAAACTCGATGACTTCTTTGCGCTAAATTGCCTATTATTAGCAGGATATGTCAATTTAGCGCAAAGAAGTCATCGAC
>JBCCHO010000244.1:0-3351 GCA_039028715.1 Chlamydiota bacterium
ACTATTGCTTCTTTTTTCATAAGATATTAATTAGATATCAAATGTAAACTAAATAAATATCATAAACAAATTTAATTCTAAATATGTACTATTAAAGTATAAAATTGATACTTTAGTAGTATATATTTGATTTATAAATAATTCCTTTTAAATTTGTTTATGATATTTATTTAGTTTACATTTGATATCTAATTAATATCTTATGAAAAAAGAAGCAATAGTTTATGTAGTTGGTGGCACAAAAGGAGGTCCAGGAAAGAGCTTAACCGCTGTCAACTTAGCCGTATCTTTTTCCCAAGATAAAAAGGAGGTTCTTTTAGTTGATGCAGATGATCAGGGAACGGCCTATAAATTTTCAATCCAACGGGAAAATCAGGGTATAAAACCTAGTTTTACATGTATAAGGCTATCAGATAAAGCTGTTCGTACTGAAATTCTGAAGCTGAAAAGAAAGTACGACATCATAGTCGTCGATGTCGGAGGCAGAGATACAATAAGCCAACGTGCAGCTATCAGTGTGGCCGACATATTTATAACACCCTGCCCCCCTATAAGTTTTGATGTTTGGGAAATAGATGAAGTAAATGTGTTAATCGAAGAAATGAAAGAAGTAAATCCAAGCCTAAAGCCATTTGTATTTCTAAACAAAGCAGAATCAAGAGGAAAGGATAACCAAGCAACAATTAACTACTTGGTAACACTTGATAACCTAAAGTACCTTGACGCCCCTATTGTCGCCCGAAAAGCTTTCTCTAACTCAGTAGCCCAAGGACTAACAGTCAATGAAACTTCAAAAAAAGACAAGAAAGCTATCAATGAATTAAAAAGATTTTTTAATGAAATTAAAAAAATATCTATTTAATATTAAAGTGATATTAAAAAAGTATTAAAATTAAATTATTATGATTACAACGCCTCCCAAAAAGAAAAAGATAAACAAAAAAAAAATAGACGAAATAATAAGTAAAGGTAGTTCTGCACCTACAAAAGATTTAATTAAAAAAAAACCAAATGAAGAAGTACACTCTATATCTCTGCGTCCATCAATTGCAATGGTGAAAGCGATCGATGAAAAGAGAAGAAGTAAATACGGAGGCAAGAGTCAGTCAAGGCACTCATTCATTTTACAAGCGATAGAGAAAGCATTAGAAGAGTGACATGTATTAATTATTATTTTAGTACTTTTTTGATATCATAATAGCATCATTCCAATCTTTTTCTTTAGGTTTTTCTACTTCCACCTCAAGACCTGAATCCTCTAACGCCCTCGATATTTTCTTAGTCATTCGGTCACCTGCATCGTCATTATCAAAAGCTATAGTGGTCTTCTTTATACCTATATTTTTTAGGTCAAGGGGGAGAGAAGAGATTAGTTCGTTTGTGAGATTCCCGCAAGTAGATACATACAAACCCTCAACTCCAAAGAGTTGGAAATAGCTCAACGCATCGATCGGAGACTCAAAAAGCAAGGCCTTTGTATACCCCTTTAGTGGCCGATCTTTTTCTTTGAGTATTGAGTAGCTTCCGCGCCTCTGTAACCCTTTTTGGAAATATCTTACACGCCCGTCATGGGAGATCATATACTTTATGCTCGTTTGCGCTACCCACTTGCCTTGCCGTCTTCTATATAGTGGAAGTACCATTGTATCCTCTGACGCTCCAATGTCGAAATACCGCATAGCCTCAATAGATATACCTCGAAGGCTTAGATAGTTAGAGGGGGGTGAAAGATCGAAATTTGGGTATTTTTTCAATTCCTCTTTGACGATCTTGGTGTTGTCTGTATCTTCTTCCTCCTTGCGTGTTGTGGCTATCCTGCCCTCGTAGTCACTCAAACCACTACTAAACATAGTACTAATTTCGTCAAAACTGAGGCCGTGCACAAAATGCAGAAGGTCAACTATACTTCCACTAACTTCCAACTCGTCGCACTTGAACAGGTAATGACCTTTGGCATTCGGTTGATTCTTTGTGATTATTGTTATCCCCTTTGGAGATTTTAGACTCCGCCAATTTTTGCTATCGCGCCCTTTGTTTGCAGTATACCCTAATTTGTTAATGCAAAAATTAGCAATAGGGATTTTTTTTGCGGGCGAAAAGTTCATGATTTAGGGGTTATTTTTTAGTATTTTTCCTTTTGACAAGGGGGTAGAGGAAGAGGAATTTAGTGTTTTCTTTTGGCATCACCCAAATGCTCCATCCTCCGAATATATCTGGAGAGATGTAGGCTACCCTGCCAATAGAGGACTCATATTTAGCGAGCACTCTACTAGTTGGAATTGCCTTTTTTTCGTGGTATATAGCTTTGATTTCCATTCTCATTTTTGTTTTGGTTTTTTTAGTTCTAAATATTCCTATCCTCCCAACAAGCCTATCATTTCTTGGTGCCCTTTTTCATTAGCTACATCTAAAGGCCTTTGTCCAAAAAACCAGAGGGTTCTTATATTCTTATCAGCGCCTGCGGCGATTAAGAGCTTGGCCACTTTTTTGTAGTTATAATATGCAGCCCAGTGTAAAGGTGTCTCTCCGTCTTTGTTTTTGGCATTTATATTCGCGCCTGCGGCGATTAAAATTTTGACTACTTCTTTGTTATTTACGAATGCGGCGAAGTGCAGGACTGTCCGTTCGTTATTATCTTTGGCGTTGACATTCGCGCCGTGCTGGAGAAGGATCTCAGCTACTTCTTTTCTGTTTTCTATTGCAGCGCGGTGCAAAGGGGTTCGTCCGTAGAAAAAATCTTTGGCATCCATATCCGCGCCTGCGGTGATTAAGAGTTTGGCCACTTCTTTTCTGTCACTCCTTGTAGCGTAGTGCAGAGGGGTCAATCCTTTCTTGTCTTTTGCATTGACATTTGCGTTGTGTTCGAGAAGGATCTCGGCCACATCTTTGTTGTTACAATATGCAACGAAGTGCAAAGGGGTCCGTCCGTATTTGTCTTTGACGTTGACATCAAATCCGTCATCAAGAAGGCCGTTAACGAGCTCTATATTTCCTTCTTTCACAACTTTGAATATTTTTTCTTTTCTTTCTTCCTCTCCCCTAAACAAACCAATTATTTCTATTTGCTCCCTTCTTTCAGCTAAATCTAGGGGCGTTTTGTTGTTCTTGTCTTTCGCATTGACATCAGCACCGTGCCTGAGAAGGATCTCGACTACTTCTTTGTGGTTATAATATGCAGCGTTATGCAAAGGGGTATATCCTTCCTTGTCTTTTGCATTGACATTCGCACCGTGCTGGAGAAGGAGCTCGGCTACTTCTTTGCTGTCATTCATTGCGGCGAAAAGCAAAGGTATTCGTCCGATCCCGTTTTGAGCATTGACATCCGCGCCATGCTTGAGAAGAATCTGGACT
>JBCCHO010000245.1:0-3326 GCA_039028715.1 Chlamydiota bacterium
ACATTCGAAACAGCAAAGGCGACGATCTCAGGGTATGAATCTATGCATATGATCCGCAAAAATCAAGTCAAAGGCATTGGAGGGAAAGGCTTTCTGATTCAAAAAAAATTTATAGAGGAGCTGTTTGGAGTAGCAGCTTAAAGAGGGCAAAATAGGATGTCAGAGGGCGATTTTGTCAATGAGATCCCTATTTGCACCGGAACCGAACCTTTAGCCTAACAGGAGGAACATAAGAAAAGTTAATCCCTTGAATTCCAAAAGATTTCAAACTCTCAAAGCGCTCTATAGCTTCATTAAAAGAAGGGCCACTCACAGTCACAGGCCCTTTTCGATAATGATCGAGATAAGAAATTCTCCGACTATCTTTTAATTGCAATAATGTTTCAAGCCGGGCCTTCTGCTCTGCACTCGGGAGAGAAGACAATCTAAACCATAGACGATTAGTAGCCCTTTCACGAATTTCAGAAATGAGCCTTGTTAATGTTGTTGCCCCTGGAAGCAATACTTTGTTTCTAATGAGCCAATTTGTAGCAAAGTCAAACATTAAGCTCGGCCTTTCATTGCCGATCCATGTTCGGGCATAAAGTAATCGACAGAGACGAAATGGCCATGGAGGTTTAAAATCATGATATCCATAATGATCTCGAATGAGGGCCATATGCTCTCGTTTTGTAGTTTCTCTTTGCCCATAGCTTTTCAAAATACTAACCGAATCAATAGATAACTGATTGGCCAGGAACGATTTCACATTACGAGGAGCGCGAGTTATATCAGGAAGAAAAGCCCCAAGAAAACGAGCAGAAGTCAACTGAATAGCAATGCCCAGTCGGTTATCATCTCCGCTACATCTCGAGATGATGCCTAAATCATTTTCATCGAGCAAAAAGTAGCGTGTCAACTGCATCTCATTAGGTTTAGAAGAAAATTGGCGATACTTTGCTTTTTGTTGTGCTGTCAAAAAATCTATCGGCATGGCTGTCTCAAAATTTCATGAGCTATTAGAAGCGGTAACAAAAAACGAACGTTTTTCATTACCATTGTGTAGATAAATAACACTTTGAAAAAAGTGTACAAGGTGTATTATTTAAAATCGAATACTACATTAAGAGTTACCGGTCATGAAAAAGCCTCAAACCATTGCCTATATCCGCACATCAACAGACAAACAAGATAACGATAACCAAAAACTTGAAATTTATGAATACGCCCGCAAGCAGGAAATGAAAATTGATGAGATCTTGCAGGTTCAAATCTCATCCAGAAAAAATCGATTGCAAAGGAGAATTGATGAACTCATAGATAAGTTAAGCGAAGGCGATACCTTGATCGTCACTGAGATTAGCCGCTTGGGAAGAAGTACAGCTGAGGTTATCCAAATCATCAATGGAATGCTTGAGAAAAAGATTCGGGTGATCGCGATTAAGCAGGGACTTGATATCAATAACCACGATATCAACTCTAAAGTGATTGTGACGATGTTTTCTTTATTGGGTGAGCTAGAAAGGGATCTGGTCAGTCTCCGGACTAAAGAAGCGCTCGCTACAAAAAAAGCCCAAGGGGTTAAGCTAGGGAAGCCCAAGGGGATTATTCAACGAAGTAAGTTTGATGGCGATTTAGAGAGAATTAAGGAGCTTTTATCTCTTGGGGTCTCTATCCGCAAAATGAGTAGGATTCTGGGGTATTCGAATCATATTAGTTTGAATAACTACATCAAAAAGCGGAAGATACAAGACCAGGTAAAGAAAGTTTTTTTGTAGCTCTGGATTTTTCCTTTAAAAACAAAAAATAGTTAAACAAATGCAGCCTTCTTATTCGCTCATATACATCTCTCAGCTCTCAAGATTCCGTGATCTTACTGCAAATACTCTCATGGATATGCAGAGATCATTTTTACGCTTTGTATCTCTTAGGATTTTTTTGCGCCTCGCAAAGGTCTAAAGGATCAGCAGCTATAGTTTTGCAATCGACTTTCAGACAATTCGAGTGTGTAGGGCCATTAAAGGGAAAAGTTATATCCCTGCTTAGGGGCTTTTTGGACATCATCCAAGTAAGCTCTTTTTGAATATTGTGAAGGGGACTACCATTGGAAGAGAATATTCAGCGGGATAGATATACTTTGTTGGACTTGTATTGGTGTCTTTCTTAAATCCAATTTTTTCATATATTAATTTTGCTGGGTTTTTTGTTCGGACTTCTAGCTCAATATTTTTTGGTTTTGTTTCTTTCCGATCAAGAACGCTTGCAAGCTCTTTGAGCAGACGCGTTCCGATGCCAAACCGTACGTATTGAGGTGCACAGGCCACCGCTTCAATATAACTTTCTTCTATATTAAAAACTAAAAATCCAACAATTTCATTTTTATCTTTTGCAATGAAAATATTATTTTTCTTAAAATAATTAGGATTATCTATAGGTGGATTAAAAGGGTGAGAAAAACTTTTATTTATTAACACTGTAAATTGGGATTGTTCTTTTAGTGATAAACTAGAAACAGACTCAAATTTTATAAGAGGGGTTAATTCATTTGTCAGGTCGCGAATTTCCCTGGTTAGGTTTAATTTTATAATTTCTTTGTTTGGGTAATGTATACTAATATTCAAGTGATTTTCTATTAAGAACTTTTCCCAAACTTTTTGTATTTTATTCGATGTTTTTTTGAAAGCACCTGTAATTTTTACAAGGTGGTAGTGCAAACAAGCGTGGTCAAAAGCATATTTAATAAAAAGATTATTTAATTCCTGCTCTTTCTGAAAAATCTCCTTTAATTTTTTGATCGATTCACTTACGTTTTCATGTTCAAGGCTTGGTTCAAGATGAGAAATTACGTTTTTAAACTTTATATTTAAAGTTTCTTTAATTTTTATATTGTTAGCCGGAAGGAGCCTCTTCACCTCTTTGTCGCCTTTGAATCGATTTTTGACGACATAATATAATAGAGACAAGAAGGAAACCGCTAATAAACAAGATCTTATCGGGCTTTCTTTAAAGAAGTTTATTATAGAATAAACATGATGAGATATATATACATTGTTTTCTACACGATTAGACATTTTTAAAAACATTATATCATTATTCATAATTAAAAGAAACCTTTTTTTTTGTCTTTGGTTCAAATAGGAGGTTCTAGGGAAAGCCTAAACCTCTTTAAATAGAGTAGATTGAGAAAAACTTTTGAGATTAATTGTTTAAATATCAACTGTTTAAGTTGATATTTTTGGTCCTTAGCGTACGTTTTCGGTGCGCCACGAAGCGCACATTCACTAGCGGCTGAAAGAGCCGTCACAAAAGCATAGACCCGATGCATTGTGTACCGAGTCTTGAATTGA
>JBCCHO010000246.1:0-3308 GCA_039028715.1 Chlamydiota bacterium
CTTTTGACCGATTTTTCCCTGGGTTTTATCCACCTGCCGGATAGGTAATAAGGTTGCTTATCTAGAAAAAACTCCTGCGCAGGGACACGAAAAAACGCAGTTTTGAAGTGCCCGTAGCAGTCGATGGCTTCAAGATTTCAGCGAAAAATCGGTTTGAAGGAGGGGGGCTAGTAGCTATGGCACGGACCCCTGACGGAGAATCCGATTTGGCGCGAAAGATTGAAGCTCAAGGGGGCAAGCGGGGGACAAGCCGCAAGGACTTGGCCCCGACATGTCTCTTTATGCAAAAGATCATTTTTCTCTCGAGTAACTTAATATAAGTCGTTTATTTTATGTTGTTTATAGGGTGAGTTATTTTCCACTTAAAGGCCGGAGCAGCCCTGCGCGCCGGCTGGCTGACTCTCAACGATGTTTCGATTTTTCAGTCTTTTTTGCTCATTTCGGGGCGATCATTTTCTCCCTTATCTCCTTGATAATGGGCGAAAATGATCGCCCCGAAATGAGCAAAAAACTCAAGAAAACTCAAACAATCGTTGAGTGGGATAGCCTCATACTTGAATAAAGTAGGTGAATATTTAACTCCCTGGCAGGTGAAAAAAAGATAATTTTAGATGAGCAATCATGCCACACAACTTGAGTTTTAAGAGCTTTTATAAGCAAACACTCCGCCTAAGGCAATTAAGATTGGCAAACAATATGCCGTATATTGCAGATAACGATAAGCCGATTTTCTGCGCTTAGAAACCTGTTTGCCTGAAAACAAGTTCCATAAATCTGAGCTATCTATAAAAAAAACCTCGAGTCCTTTTTTTTTCGATATGACATCAATTACAGGCTGAATATGCTTTCTATAGATCTTGAACTTGGTTTCACCTATAGTTGATTGACCTTTAGGCCCGGTCGCTTTTTCGTCGATTCTTTTCCTTAATATTGAGCCGCATTCATCACAAAGACCCTGAGTATTTTTAGGAGAAAATTTTTTGTTGTTCAAATTATAAATACTAGAACAGTTTCTTTTAGGACAAACGATACGGCCTAGTATTCTTTTTATGGCTTCTTGGTTAGTAACCTCTGGCACTATTAATATAGTTTTGTTATTCAGGTTATTTTTATTAAAAACACTATTTATATAGGGAAGATAGCAAGATGATGTTGGAAAATTATCAAGAATAAACCTTTGGTTTTTATTGAAAATTTCCTCGAACCTTTTATCTAAAAGCTGCTTTGTCATCTTAACCATTTCTGAGCCAAAAAAATCTTTCCTTTGAACACATTCTCGGATTTTCAGCCCAATTTGAGTTCCTGCTTCATTTTCCCCTCGATGGATATCGCCTATTGATAAATGGACATATCCATATTGCTTACTTAGCATTTTGGAAAAAGAACTTTTGCCTCCCCCTGGCTTCCCTAAAATAATGATATAGGGAAGGCGAGTGTTGTCTGTAAACCAAGAGCTAAGTCTTTTGTATAAGATGTTTTTTGATAGAGTTTCTACTTTTTGGATCTCTTTAGCAATAGAAGTTAGGTTAACTTGATCTAATTCTTTTTCATTCAGTAGTGTTAATTTATTAAGGCAAGAGTTAGCTTTAGTTAAATGTGCATTTAGTTTTTCATAAACGTTCCTAAAGCCGACTTCTCTTGTCGAGGTTGCGATTGACAATGGTTACCTCCTCAAATACTTTTCCACGCCATTTTGCTCTTGAATATAACTCGTAACTCCTAAAGAGTTCTCGACAAATTGCTTCATTTCCTCTAGGCATTTTGGAATATCAGAAATTTCGTCTGCTCCGTGTTTTAACTCTACTTCTACAATATAAGCCGAAAATTCTTGTTCATAAGTTGAAGCCTCCGGTGAAGGCTTTTTAAACCCAACGACTTCATCTAAGGCTATTTCGTATGTTTTATACAAAAAAGAAGTTCTTATTTTTTTTATAATTTTTTCAATAGAAAACCCTAACATTTTAAGCATTTCTAAGCTCTTTTTAGGGTCATCGATAGCTATTTCATATTCTTGACGTTCGTGGTCAGTTTCAACATCGCCTTTTCGAGCAACTTTGACACACATACTGTGTTTTTGCCCTCCCCCAGAATTCGACTCTTCTTTTCTGATCCTAAAACTTTTACTTATTTTTCCATTGCTATAAAGAGCATCCCCGGAATCCTTGAGTCCAAGGTGATCTAAGTAATAGTCCTCTTGATTGACAGAACCTTTAGAAATAGCCAAATGATTCAGCACCATTCCCTCCAGGCAATTGATAGCTGCTTGAAACTGACTCGCATCAACATGTGTAGCTTTAAATTCTATTTCTCTACTTCCCGTGCTTGGAAAATTTTGAGCTGACTGTATTTTAGGTGCTGACTCTTTGAATTTTTTTCTTTTAGTCCCCATTTCAGATGTGTATTCCCCTCCTTTTGCTAAAGGTCTTTTTTTTATCTGCTCCCCTAAAGGCTTAACTTTTCCAGCTAAGGAGTGTGGCTTGTGTTGCAAGTCAAAGGTTTTAGAAAAAGCAACAGCTATTGGGTCAACAGCTGTGTTCTTTTTATTTTCTACTCTTAGTTCTCCTAAATAAGTTGGTATTCTGTCGTTTAAAAAAGACACTGACTGTGTCATCATATCCTCCTTCAGTGTTGATCAAAATTCGCTGAAAAACCCCGTTTTTTCAAGCCCAAGCTTGCGCCTTATGACTGCTCAGATAAATTTTCAGTCTTTTTTGCTCATTTCAAGGCGATCACTTTTGCTCTGAAATGAGCAATCATCAGACGCGGACTTGGGTTTTAAAAATTTTTTATAGAGTCGATGATTTATCAGACAGCAAGTTTTTGTAAAGGATTTGTTGTGACCTGTGAATGCGATCTATGAGACGATCCCACTAAACGATTCCTGTGCTCTGTAACCCAAGCAAAAGCTTTGGACTTTTTATAAAAATTTTTTATGATATTGAGTGACGACCCTATTCAACCCAAGTTCACCCGTACGTCCTTAAAAAATCATGGCAAAGCCAAAAGTAGATTTTTTTTTGATAATTAAAGCGTTGTGCATCTATCCTCTTTTGACATGAATTCAGAAGAAGCTTTCTCTTATATTCCTCAAGAACTTCAATCAGCCCCCTGGCTTCAATCCATTCTTGGATTATTGCAAGGACAAGCCAAGTGCATTCAGCACCAAACTCAGCAGGTTCAAGAGCAAGCCGAACAAATAGTTGCTCTGAAGCAAGTAGTACAGGAGCTAAAAGACGAGATCTCGCGTTTAAAAAACATGCCAAAACGGCCAAAATTCAGACCTCAAGGAGGGGATCCAAAAGGTAGAA
>JBCCHO010000247.1:0-3292 GCA_039028715.1 Chlamydiota bacterium
CAAAGGCGACAATCTCAGGGTATGGATCTATGCATATGATCCGCAAAAATCAAGTCAAAGGCATTGGAGGGAAAGGCTTTCTGATTCAAAAAAATTTATAGAGAAGCTGTTTGGAGTAGCAGCTTAACAAAGAGGGCAAAATAGGATGTCAGAGGGCAATTTTGTCAATGAGATCCCTCCAACCTTGTTGCAAAGCTTGTGAAAAATCCGTTCTAGAATAGCCGATCTGGTAGTTAATACCTGTGAGTGCGACCTATGGGTATTTAGAGGGATCTTCAAGCATGGGAAAAAGAATAATTCAAATAAATATCCATAGGTCGCACTCACAGGTAATAAACTCCTTTTAGACATAGCCCGTGCGCCGGAGCTGTGACGCCAGCTTGAGTGCGGTCTTTTTTTTCAATCAGATGCTGCACTTCTTGGAGCGTCATTTTCCCCCTTCCAACATCGACGAGTGTGCCGACCAGATTGCGCGCCATCTTGTAAAGGAAGCGATCGCCGCGCAGCGCAATACGCAGCGTTTCTGGACTTTCTTCGATCACCTCTAATCGACTTAATGTGCAGTAAGGGCTTTCCGATTCTGATTCACTGATGTTACAAAAAGAAGAAAAGTCATGGTAACCAATCAGATCATTTGCCGCGATGCTCATGTTAACGCGATCCATACAATCGCGAACATGCCAAGCAAAATGGCGATCAAAGGGAAGCTGAATCGGAGTAGTTGTGAGCGTATAAAAATATTCTTTTTCTTTGGCTTCTAAAGTAGGGTGGAAAGTAGGGGCGGTTTCTCCTATTTCCCAGATGCGGATAGAAGGGGGAAGCATTTGATTGAGGCTATAATGAAGTTGATTGGTGTCGATGAGCTGTTTAGCGGTGAAAAAGTTAGCCACTTGCCCCTGAGCATGCACGCCGGCGTCTGTTCGACTTGCGACCTGAAGCTTTATCGGGTGTTGAAAAATTTGGGTCAGAACTTTGCTTAACTCCCCTTCGATGGTTGCACCTTCTTTTACTTGTTGCCAACCCAAGTAAGAAGAGCCATCGTAGGCAAAAATAAGCTTGATGTTTTTCATTGTGAATAAAAAATTTACCTGTTATTGCAAGAGGTATGCTTGTCACGATTCAAAATGAGAAAAAATTGGTCAAAAAGGGGTGCCACATTCGCTGGGATTTTTTCACTTTGAACCGAAATGAGTAGCATCCTGATTGCGATTGAAAATTGGCCTCGATGATAACATATGACTGCTCTTTTTTAACTCGTATTTTTCACCAAATCGTGAGAAATGGTGCATTAAAATACAAGTTATATAAAACATTCGCAGCCACAAATCATTTTCCTTATTTTTCCCAGACAATCCGATCTCCCAATATAGTCTATAAACCCAAGTTGTGCCTGATGGTGGTTCAGATAAATGTTCTGTTTTTTTACCTGCCCAAAGCTTAAATTTTCACCTACTTTATTCAAGTATGCTGAAAATTTAAGCTTTGGGCAGGTGGAAAAAGAGAATTTTAGATGAGTAATTATGCCACACAACTTGGGTTTTAACTATCATAAGAGGGCTAAGCAAAAGGCGTTGATGATCATTTTTTTTAGCGCATTCTTGTTGATAAGCTGCTCAGGGAAAGAAGAAAATGATCGAGAAAAAAGAAATGTCCTTCGCATTGGAATCGATAGCTCTATCCGATCACTTGATCCTCAAGTTGGGATTGATTGTCCAGCAACACATGCTATTCGGATGATTTTCGAGTGTTTGCTCCGCCGCGGGGCAGATGGCACCGCAATCGTACCCGGAGTCGCTGAGCGCTATACTCTTTCAGAAGATCGCTGCATTTATACTTTCTATTTGCGCTCGAGTTATTGGTCGAATGGCGATCCAGTCACAGCGCATGACTTTGAATGGGCGTGGAAGCGAGCCTTATCGCCCGGATCGGCTCAGCTGGGAAGTTTTATCTTTGACGTGATCAAAAATGCCGCGGCCTATAGAAAAGGAAACGCCGCCCCTGGCCAAGTCGGTGTACGAGCTGTCGATGATCGAATTCTTGTCGTTCATCTAGAACGCCCGACTCCCTATTTTCCCGCGCTAGTCTGCTCGACAATGTATGCCCCGCTTCATAGTTGTTATCGAACAAGTAAAAAAGTCATTTCCAATGGTCCTTTCACCGTCAAAAAGTGGAAGCAGGGGCAACTCTTCGTTGTTGAAAGAAATCCCACTTACTGGGATGCAGACAGTGTGATTCTTGATGAAATTTGCTTGCAAGTCATTCCCGACCCAGTAGCACAATTTTACCTTTATGAGCAGGGAGAACTTGACTATATTGGAGAACCTTTCAGTCCACTTGCTATCGATGTCGTCAAGAAAAGTCGCTTTGAGAGCGCGATCGCGCGATCCCCTTCTACGACGGTAAGCTGGATCTTTATCAATACAGAGTCCTTTCCTTTGACACACCCAAAGTTGCGCAGAGCGCTGGCTTTAGCGCTCGACAGAAAAATTTTAACGCAGCACCTGTTGGAGTTAGGCGAAGTTCCTACGCAGCGCGTTTTAACCATCCCGGGTGTATCCAATGCGCGTTTTACTCGTTGTAGTGAGAGTCAAGCGCAAGCGCGCCGCTATTTTTCAGCGGCGCTAGCAGAGCTCAGTCTGAATCGGGAGGCATTACCTCCAATTAGATTAAGCCATCGATCGGCTCCTTGGGCGACCCGTTTAATGCAGGCAGTTCAACAGCAATGGCAAGATATACTGGGGTTGCGAGTCGAGTTAGAAAGCGCCGATTGGGCGACCCATTTTAGCAAGGTAGCGCAAAGCAACTACCAATTAGCAGAAATGAGGTGGGTCTTTTGGTTTGATGATCCGATCCACTTACTGGGATCATTTGGCGATAAAGAGCTCGCCATCAATGTGACGCGCTGGGACAATCGCGAGTACCGGGAGAACCTTATTGCTGCTGATTGGGCTCAAGATCAAGTAGAAAGAAACCAATGGCTATTAAAAGCTGAAGCCAAGCTCCTCGATCAGATGCCGGTGATTCCCCTTTATTTTGCTCAGCTTAGTTACCTCAAGCAATCACATGTAGCAGGAGTCACTCTTTCGCGGTGCAGTGAAATCGACTTTAAAACCGCTTACTTGACTCACGCACCCTGACCCAAGTTTGCCGTTTATATAGTGCTTCCGGTTCAAACGCACCCAAGAAAACTGATTTAAAGCCTCTAGATCGTATTTTTTCTTCGTCGCCCATATTAAACTTAATATTGGCTAGAATAAAAAATGCAATCTAGAGAACTTTAAATTCAGTTTGC
>JBCCHO010000248.1:0-3255 GCA_039028715.1 Chlamydiota bacterium
AAAAATATGGAAATAATTAGACACGCAAAAAAAGAAAAAGGCATTAAATTCGCCAACTTAAATAAAAATAATACCCTCGCCGAATACAAAGACATTGTGTACAACAAAAACAACTACAAAGTATGCGACGTGATTGTGGAACAGGAGGTACATCTTACTCAAAAGGAGTTCGATGTAATATCAAATGAGTTGTTACGCGACAATCCTATTTGGAAAGGAATAGGAGGCAATGAGGATAGCAAAAGAATCACGACTAAAGTCGTTAATAAAGATACACAAGAGGCTTTCTATGTTGATACGCAGGGGTATGGGTATGCCAGATATGTAGGTATTCAGTGACGATATGGTAGTCGTTTTTTTGCTCTCATTTCCTAGATGTTTGTATAAAGTCCTCGACCATCTTGCGTAGCTGGCGATTGGGATTAAGCTGGGAAATTTGTAGAGGGGATCTGTCCATGGGGTCAGTGTGGTTATTTCGTACCCATTTTTCAATAGCTTCTTTTTGGTAGCTTGTCCCTTGGGGGGTAGTGACCGCCTCTGTCATGAGTTCTTCGGAGATAGGGCAGATAAGGTAAGACTTTATTTTGTTTGTTTTTTTTGTCAGCCCCAACAACACCACCCGTTTTTAAAGGCGCGCAAAAAAACAATATGTAAATCAAAAAATAACATATACTATACTTTTTCATCTGACAAATATAAAAAAAAGTTCAAATGTAGTAAAAATACAGAGCCAGATATATTTTTTAATATTTTTCACGATCTTGGGGTAGTTTGCACAAGCCGAGATTTGATAAAATCCAGGGCTACTTCCTCCTGCTATGGGTTCTAAAGGGTACTAAAATATCGAACGCTTTAGAAGATTCAGGTCTTGAGGTGGAAGTAGAAAAGTCTAAAGAAAAAGATTGGAATGGTATTTTATTGAACAAATTACGAACAAAGAAACATAATAAACAATTTTGCTGAACAAAATACGAACAAAAAATATGTTAGATAATTTTAGAGGCAAGTTAAAAAAGAGGCCAAAGCAAGAGGAGATAGAAGGAAGAATCGAAAAGAAAGATAAAGGGAGACCTAGAAAACCAAATAGCCAACACCTGCACTTAATGATGGATGGTACATTGAAAGATAGGTTTAAATGTTTAACAATTATTAACACGACTTTTCTGTCGCACTAACTATCCCCCAAAATGGTAAAATCCAGATGTGTATTTAGATGCGTTCTAAGCCCTTAAAAAATTTTTCACGACTCAGAAGTCACAGAAAAATATATACCCCTTCTTTAGGGTAAGGGTAAGTTAAGTTCCTCAATTGATTTTATCGAACAAAATAAGAACAAAGAAATACAAAAAACCAGATACATTATTCTTTTTTATTTTAATAAATAATTTGTATTTTAGCGAACAAATTAAGAACAATAAAATGAACATATCAGTAGTAAACTGGAAAGGTGGTTGCGGAAAAACAACACTTGTTTTATCCTTAATGGATGTACTGGAAGACAAGGGATTGAAGGCGCAAATTGTAGAACATGACTTACAAGGTACTGTAGGTCGGGCATCAGATTTAGGAGGAAGGCATAAAACAACTCCATGGAAACAAGCTAATGCTCAATATGTTATACATGATCTCCCCCCCTATAACAATGCCTCTTTAATTTCAGTTCTTGAGTCTTCAGACTTAATAATAATCCCTTTAAAGGTATCGGATCAAGATCTTTTGTCAGCTAATGATTTGATAGAATATATTGCTGAGAAGAAATTATCAGAGAAGACTTGTATTGTCATGAATGAGGTACGTAAACCTCCTACCAACCTATACAAAGTAGTAAAAAATTCACTCATAAAAAATTACTCAGATATACGGATAGTAGCTACCGAACTTTCTAATTTGTCCTCTTTTAGAGGTGTTTTGCGACATAAGATAAAAGGAAAAGCTTACGATCAAATTTGTAGCCTGATGACTGAATTAGATATTTTATCGAACAAAATACGAACAAAAAAATAAAATAAACAATTTTACTGAACAAAATACGAACAAAAAATATGTTAGATAATTTTAGAGGCAAGTTAAAAAAGAGGCCAAAGCAAGAGGAGATAGAAGGAAGAATCGAAAAGAAAGGTAAAGGGAGACCTAGAAAACCAAATAGCCAACACCTGCACTTAATGATGGATGGTACATTGAAAGATAGGTTCAAAAAGTATGCAAGTGAGAATTCCGTAGACCTGTCAACCCTGGTAAGTCAACTTGTCAGATCATTTTTAAATAATGAGGGTTATTAATATATTTTGTTGAACAATATGCGAACAAAGAATATGAAATTATATCTCGATACCAGCATTTACGGGGGGTGTTTCGATGAAGGAATGGAAGCATCTAGTCTTTTAATTGATTGGATAAATAATAATAAAAGAGTTGTTGTTTATCATTCTGATATCTTAGCTTCGGAATTCAATAACGCAATTACACCCATACGTAAACGTTTGGAAAAAATCCTACGAAGAATAAAGCGAAAAAAATTTGTCAAGCAAACATCTAAATCAAAGAATTTAGCTGCAAATTATTTAGCTATGGGTGTACTTCCAGCTAACAGTTTAGTGGATGCGCAACATATAGCTCTTGCATCAATGAGCAAAATAGATTATATTTTGAGCTGGAATTATAAAGATATGGTAAAGAAACAAGAACTTTTTATGCAAGTTAATAAATTGCTAAAAGTTCACCAAGTTAAAATAATCAAACCTAATAAATTTTTAAAAAAATATGGGAGTTAAAGAAACTGTTAAATGGGTTAAGGAGTTGAGAAAAAAAATGTATGAAGATTGGAAAAAAGATCCCTTAGCCTATGAAAAAAAACAAAAAGAGTTTGCGAATAAGCTTGAAAAAAAGTATATGGCTGAACAAAAAAAATAGCGATACCTCAACGGGGAGAGGCACCGCTAAAAAAAAGCGTGTTCATAAAGTAGGGATGTGCTCAGTGATTTTGTGCTGGTGCAAATTTATCATACTTTTTTTGAGGTTCTCTAACATATTTCTGTGGATCCAAAAATTAGTACACAACTAAATTCTCCCCCTTCGCCTCTAAATATTTACATGACCTCCAAGTCATGAAAAAAATTTTCACCTCTTAGAACGGCTAATTTTGGCGAAAAAAAATCTATGATTCCGTCTCTTCTTCTTTTTTAGCTTTCTTTTTGTAAGGCCCACGCTTGCTCCTTTCTCTAAAGCCATCTTCCACAGTTTTGTTGACGAGCTCTA
>JBCCHO010000249.1:0-3245 GCA_039028715.1 Chlamydiota bacterium
AGAAGTAGCCAAACTCTTAATCGCCGAAGGCGCGGATGTCAATGCTCAAAACGAGAAAGGACGAATACCTTTGCTTTTCGCCGCAATGAATGACAGCAAAGAAGTAGCCGAGCTCCTTCTCGAACACGGTGCGAATGTCAATGCAAAAGACAAGGAAGGATATACCCCTTTGCACGGCGCAGCGATTTGGGACAAAAAAGAAGTAGCCGAGATCTTAATCGCCGCAGGCGCGGATAAGAATATAAAAGACAATGGCAACCAAACGCCCCTATACTGGGCTAAGAAAGAAGGGCACAAGGAGATGATAGGTTTGTTGGGGGGAAGAAAACCCTTGGATAAGGCAACTAAAAAAAAGTGGTGGAGGGCTTTAGAAGAAAACGAAGGGGTGACTGTCAAAGACATTTTAGCACGTTACAACGTTGATGTCAATGCCAAAGACAAGAACAGAGATACCCCTTTGCACTGGGCTTCATGTTATAACAAAAAAGAAGTAGCCGAGATCTTAATCGCCGTAGGCGCTGATGTTAACGCCAAAAACAAATACGGAGACACCCCTTTGCACATCGCTTCAATGGGTGACAACAAAGAGGTAACTAAACTCTTAATCGACGCAGGCGCGGATGTCAATGCCAAAGACAAGAAAGGAAAAACACCTTTGCACGCCGCCGCACTAAAAGACAACAAAGAGGTGGCTGAGATCCTTATCGAACACAGCGCTAAAGTCAATGCAAAAAACAAGTTTGGAAGTACACCCCTAGATGTAGCTAAAGAAGAAGGTTACAAAGAGATGGTTGATTTGTTGGAGAGAAGAAAACCCTTGGATAAGGCAACTAAAAAAAAGTGGCGGAAGGCTTTAAAAGGTGGAGACGGTGAGACTGTGAAAGACATACTAGTGAATTACATCGTTGATGTCAATGCGCAAATAGACAGATTGACACCTTTGCAAAGGGCTGCTAGAAAAAACAGCAAAGAAGTACTCGAGCTCCTTCTTCAACACGGCGCGGATGTTAATGCCAAAGGCGAAAACGGATGGACACCTTTGCACGACGCTGCATATTATAACTACAAAGAAGTAGCCGAGTTTCTTATCCAGCACGGCGCGGATATCAATGCTAAAAACGAGATCGGAAGTACACCCCTAGATGTAGCTAAAGAAGAAGGTCACAAAGAGGTGATTGACTTTTTGGGGAAAAGAAAACCCCTGGATAAGGCAACTAAAAAACAGTGGTGGGAGGCTTTAGAAAATGGAGACGAGGAGACTGTGAAAGACATCCTAGCGCATTACATGGTTGATGTCAATGCTAAAGACGAATACGGAGATACCCCTTTGCACCTTGCTGCAATATGGGAAGAAGTAGCCGATCTCCTTCTTCAACACGGCGCGGATGTCAATGCAAAAGATAATAACGGACGGACAGTCCTGCACTCCGCCGCATATTATAACAGCAAAGAAGTGATCGAGATCCTTCTTCAGCACGGCGCGGATGTCAATGCGAAAAACGAGGACGGAAGTACACCCCTAGATGTAGCTAAAGAAAAAGGTCACAAAGAGGTGGTAGATTTGTTGGAGGAGGTGGAGGAGGAGGTTGCCAAAGACAAGTTGTTAGAATTGTCGGATGCGCAAGGAAATAGCGCGCTACACCTAGCTGTGGCGGCTAACGAGCCTAAAGAGGTATTAGCAATGCTTGAAGCAGGTGCTGATATTTTCGGGAAAAACAACAACGGAAAGCACGCTTTAGACATCGCTTTAGAATGTCAAAACAAAGAAGCTGGGCGCGTTCTTGTGCAGCATATGCAGCGAGAGGAGCAAGCTATATACCTATGGAAGGGTATTCTATGTGACACGCACGAGTCGCAAATTGCAAAAAATATCAAGGTTTTTTTTGATTTTGGGGCGGATGTCAACGTCAAAAGCAAGTACGAACGGAACCCATTGCACTGGGCCGCAATAAAAGACAACAAAGAGGTGGCCGAGATCCTTCTCGAACACGGCGCGGATGTCAATGTCAAGGACAAGGACGGAAAAACACCTTTGCACGAGGCAGTGTCTTTTAACCACAAAGAAGTAGTCCAGATTCTTCTCAAGCACGGCGCGGATGTCAATGCCAAAAATAAATGGAACAAAACGCCCCTAGATTTAGCTAAGAAATATGGTAACAAAGAGATGATAGGTTTGTTGGGGGGAAGAAAGCCCTTGGATGACGCAACTAAAGCAAAGTGGTGGGAGGCTATAAAGGAAAACGACGAGGAGACTTTCAAAGACATTTTAGCACGTTACATCGTTGATGTCAATCCCAAAATGGGTGGATGGACCCCTTTGCACTTCGCTTCATTGTGGAACAGCAAAGAAGTAGCTAAGATCCTTATCCAGCACGGCGCGGATGTCAATGCCAAGGACAAGGACGAAAGAACACCTTTGCACGCCACAGTATCTCATAACCACGAAGAAGTAGCCGAGCTCCTTCTCCAGCACGGTGCTGATGTCAATGCGAAAAACTGGGAGGGGGAGACACCTTTGCACTGGGCTGCAGAAAATAACATCAAAGAAGTAGCCGATCTCCTTATTCAACACGGCGCGGATGTCAATGCCAAAAACGATAAAGGAAGTACACCCCTAGATGTAGCTAAAGAAGTTGGCGACAAAGAGATGATAGGTTTGTTGGGGGGAAGAAAGCCCTTGGATGACGCAACTAAAAAAAAGTGGTGGCAGGCTATAAAGGAAAACGACGAGGAGACTTTCAAAGACATTTTAGCACGTTACATCGTTGATGTCAATGCCAAAAACAGGTGGGGACATACCCCTTTGTACGACGCTGCAATGTGGAACAGCAAAGAAGTAGCTAAGATCCTTATCCAGCACGGCGCGGATGTCAATGCCAAGGACAAGGACGGAAAAACACCTTTGCACGCCGCAGGATTTCATAACAGCAAAGAAGTAGCCGATCTCCTTCTCCAGCACGGTGCAGATGTTAATGCGAAAGACGAATACGGATGGACACCTTTGCACTACGCTGCTGAAAATGAGTGCATAGAAGCAGCTAAGATCCTTATAAGAGAAGGTGCGGATGTCAATGCCAAAGACAAGCTTGGACGGACACCTTTGCATATCGCTGAAAAAAATGGCTACGTCGGGGGGAAGATGGTTGAGTTGCTGGCTCGTTTTTAGCGCATAGATTAGGTTGGTAGGAGGGCCAAGGGGGAAGAAGCGTATGATTCTGTCAAACAAATAGGGCCTAAATCTCTCC
>JBCCHO010000250.1:0-3243 GCA_039028715.1 Chlamydiota bacterium
TCCTTTTTTAGGTCTTTTTGGCTTTGGTTAGTTTTTCCAAAAAAGTCTACTCTCATCTCAAGGGCGCGATTTTTTGCCTCAAAATCGAGGAGAATCTCAAGTAGTCGTTCGGGAGTAAGGTTTTTTGTCTTTAGGTTTTGTAATTTAGTCATAATTATTTTGGATTAATTATCATTAGTTAATCTTCGGATGTGCGACCGCGGAAGGTCGCACATCCTACTTTTTTATTGTGGTTGTTTTTTTGTGTTACATAGTCAGGGGGTTAAAAAAAATCGTTTTCGGTTACTTTCGATAGTCTGGCGTTGAAGAGCGCTTGCACCGTTTTACACTCACCGTTGCGCTGCTTGGCTACTATGATATCTAACACACCTTCGGTAGGCTTTCCCTCATCTGATTGCGTGATGCCATACTTTTCCAAACGGTTGAGCAAAAGTATGTTGTCTGCGTCTTGCTCCATCGCACCGCTCTCTCTCAAATCCGAGCTTCTAGGCTTGTTACCTGCCCTGTTTTCGACACACCGATTAAGCTGTGCAGCACAAACTACATGGATCTTTAGATTCAACGCGAGATCCTTCAGCGCCTTAGATATTTTTGCCAACTCCTGCTCCCTATTCTGTTGGTGGTATCTTGTGTCATCGCTGGTCACCAGCTGGATATAGTCGATGAAAATGATGTCGAGGCCGTATCGTGCTTGATTCTTTCTCGCTAGCGCGACTATCTCATTGATCGATAGGGCTCCTTTAGAAACTGTTCGGCAATCTTCTTTTAGATAGGGAGCGGTCGATTTGTATATTGCCTCCCAGTCCACAGCTGACAATTTGTGCTTTCTCAAATTGTATATTGGAACCTCAGCGATGTACGATAGGATCCTATCCGCAAAGACCGTGTTACCCATTTCTAGGTTAAAAAACAATGCTTTTTTTCCTTGATTGCATGACTGAATGTAGAGGTGCACCAAAAACGAGGTTTTGCCCACGGAGGGGCGCGCGCCCAAGATGGTAAGCTCGCCACGCATGAATCCTAGTAGGACATTGTCTAGTTCCCTGATTCCGCTAAGGATGCCCTTTTTAGGTTCTTTTTGCAGCTCTTCTACTCTTTTTTCTATGCTCACAGCCAATGACGAACTATCCGCACCGATTAATGGATCGCTTAGATCGATAGAATCTTTGCCGAACTCACTAGTCAAGTCAAATATATTTCTGCTTGTGTCGAAAACGCCTTTCGAGCCCTCTTTGCACATTTTGAAAAATTTACGACGCATGTCGTACTCTCGTACGATGGCTACAAAACTAAGTATGTCGTGCGTAGGACAAAAGTTGTCGTACACCTGCGCGAATTGGATTGTGAAATTTTTCGACAGCCAATCACTCGTATACATTTTTTTGGCTTTCATCCACTCCTTTATATTGGCTATGGCGATCGGTTTTTTCTCCAAAAAAATATTAACAACGGCGCTAAAGAGGGCGCGGTGGAAGTCGAAATAGAACATTTCGCCTTTTAGACCCGTGTCTAAAACTAACTTTAGTGCATGGTTTTGGTCTTGTAGCATGGCCGAGAGCACCAGCGCCTCAGCTTCGTGATTGTAGAGCTGGGCAAGCTTCTCGGCTTCTTCTTTCGAAGGGCTTTTTTTCTTTAAAAAAAGTGGTTCGTTCATGGTTATTTTGTTTTGTTTTTGAATCTTTCTGCTAGGGCAAGGAGATTTTTACGCTCCTGCTCGATGAAGATAGCTTCCCTTCTTTTTGATTCTTGGGCTTCTTTTCCTGAACTGAGTTGTTGGATCTCACTAGACGTTTCTTTTCTTTTGTATAGTTGTAATTTCCACCCGACTACCTTTCTTCCTTCCTTTATAGGTTCTTTGATTGAGAACCAAATATCTGCTTTTTCCTTTAATTCTTTCATAGCAGGTAACAGAATCACTTGCCGAATGGAGTTTGCACGTTTATATTTCGACCCAAGTGACAAAAGTTCTTTAACAGTATCTACTTTCAATACCATAATAAAACCATTATACTTATCTCGCCAGTGCGATATGTACTGATATATCCTTGAGGTATAGGGTGACTGCGTATTAAAAGCAACATCTATACAATACCTTGTATAAGGACTTAATGACAATAAATATGCTAAAACACTTTTAGTAATAGTAACTTCCACAAATTCATTATTTAAATAATATTTATATTCTGATATTAACTTACTTTTTATAAAGTAACATCCTTTGTTCTTTTCACTCCCTCGCATACCTATATCTTTACTCATCAAGGAATCTAACGAATTACGAACAGAAAAATAGTTTTTACTGTTTCTCAACATAAAATCTTTTACTTTGAAAGATAGTGTTACCCCTGATTTTAAATCATCAAAAAGATCTAAAGGTGTTTTTTTTAACACCATTTCTTTCTGTAATTTCTCAAGAATCCGAATAAGTACTCTTTGTTCGTGAATATTATAGTCATTTCTCGAACAGGTAATATGATATGGCTGCTTAATTAATTTATTCATAAAACCAAATTACAAAATGAAATTATAATATGCAAATTATTTCAGTTTCTTTTTCAGACGATTATAAATAGCGATACTAATTGATGCATCATCAACCACAACAGATGCCCAATGATGCAATTTTTCAGAAACAGGAACATTACAATGATCTAATAGCCACATTGTGATCTCAAAGTCTTTTTTAAAAATAGAGTAATATATTGGTGAATGAGTATATCCATCGTCTGTTTCAAAAAAAGGGGAACATCCACCATTGATTAGTCTTTTCACCTCTTCCAGATCACCGTAGCCGATCGCATCAAGTAAAGCCTCCTGTTCCTTTGTTACATTACCATATTTTTTCATACTGCAAATATATAAAAACAAGCGTTAAATTTGTTTCACTTGCGGTACAAATCCCTTTCACTTGTGCCTTAAATTTGTTTCACTTAGAGCAAAAAATCGTTATTTAAAGACTAAAAAAGAACTTTTTTCAAAAATCGAAATTTGTCGCAATATATATACAATATAATAACAATGTATTGCAATAGGCTCCGCAGCTCTTTTTTTAGAAAATACTACGCTGTTGATTTTTTGAAGTGAGGGGGGTGAGATTCTTTTTTTTATGGCCGCCGCCGCGGCTGGCTTTGGGGTCTCTAAAGTCTTCCATGAAGGCATCTAAGAGCCTACCTGTCAAATTTTTGGTATTAACATGACTTGTTGGGTATGAAAAATATTTCAAGCTCTTAGAACGGCTTAAAA
>JBCCHO010000251.1:0-3239 GCA_039028715.1 Chlamydiota bacterium
AAAAGAAAGTGCGGACGAGATAGACTGTGGACGTCCGCTTATTACGTAGGAACTGCGGGTGAAGTGTCCTCAGAAACTATCATTCGCTACATTACAGAATGTCAAGGGGAATAGGGGCACGCTTTCATCTCAATCCCCTAACGGAGATGGGGATTCCCGCGTGTCCTCTCTAAGGATCAGGTTTTACTCACAATCCTTTTTAGCCCAAGTTGGTTTCCTATAATGAATCGATATGGCGCATAGCATCGAGTTTTTTACTAAAAAGCAAAATCAAAAAAGCGGGGATAAAAGATGTGAAAATAAAAATATCAAAAAAGGATGCTAAGCGAATCACTGTCATCAACTTTGTTAAAGAACCTCCAATGTAGAGGCCAATTCCCATACAAGCAAACCAACACCCCGTTAAAACGCCGCGGTAACGGTGGGGACTTAGGTTAGTGACAAGTGAGAAAATGATCGGGGTAAGAAACAGCTCTGCTAGCGCCATCAAAGCAAAAGCGAGAACGAGGTAGTAAAAAGGGGCGCTTCCTTGGAGACTTCCAATGGGAATAGGAGCTGCTGCGCGTTGCATTACGATAAAGCAGAGCCCCAAGAAAAACAGGCTGAGCGCTGTTCTCATCGGCGGGCTGGCACTTGACTTGATTCGCCTGAGAAAAAGATAAAAATTGGCCAATGGGAACGCAAGTATGGCGAGAAATAAGATATAAAGAGCTGTGAACCAGGGGACGGGGATGCGGAAAGAGCCAATATCGCGATGAGTGTAATTTAACGCAAACAAAGTGATCGACGAGCCCGCTTGGTTATAAGCAATCCAAAAAAAGATAGAGATAAAAGTCATCATTAAAATCACAAAAATTCGATCGCGCTCATGGCGTTTTAGTGGAAACGTGTGTGGATCTTGTTCCTTGGAGATAAAATGGTGGTGATGGCGGGAAATTTTTTTCAGGCGGCGCAAGGCATACCGATAGGGAATCAAGCCTATAAGAGGGGCGCATCCAGCCAAGAAAAAAGCGTAACGCCAGTGAATTGTCTGCAAGTAGCCCAAGACAATGAGGCCAAAAAAAGAACCGAGGTTAACGATCACATAATAAATCGAAAAGCCACCCTCTCGGATGTGGTAGTGCTTAGTGTAGAGTCTTCCTAGGAGAGAATAAGCTGTGGGATTGAACAAACCGCCACCTAATCCGATGCAGCCGAGAGCGGGAATCAACAGCTTCGCTTTTAGCGGGAGAAAAAGAAAGCATCCGAGCGTTGTCAACAGCATGCCGAGGAAAATTGGGCTGCGATCGTTCCACTTATCGGCGATGTAACCACCCAAGAGGTGAAGAGCAGCTGCAAGACCAGTATAGATAGCAAAAAAGGAAGTTGCATCTGGTATTGTATACTTAAAGTAGTTGACTAAGAAGAGGACGAGTAAATAGTACACTCCCCAATAAGCAAACCGCTGACACATCTCTGTTGCGGCGAGTAAATAAATAGCAGTTGGGTGTTTGGAAGAGAAAATGACGTCTTGCTGGCGCATGCTATGATCGATCTAGTAGTGGTTTTTGATCAATGGATACAGAAACCTCATTAGTTTGGATGATATGCAGATATTTTTTAAACGAAAATGATTTATTTTTTCTATTTGCTCGATCAAAATGGCCTTTGCTTACCTCGGGCAGGTAAAGAAAAAGAATTTTAGGTGAGCGATCAGAAGACGCGGGCTTGGATTTAAACATAAAACAAACCGATTAATACCTGTGAGTGCGATCTATGGATATTTATTTGAATTATTCTTTTTCCCATGCTTGAAACGGAAAGATGGTCCCTACTTTATCCAAGTATGTGCCCATTTTTCCGTTTCAAGCATGAAAAAAATTGAAAATCCCTCTAAATACCCATAGGTCGCACTCACAGGTAATAGGCTCACGGTAGGTTTTTCGCATAACTTGGGTTTTAAATGAAAATTTTGATAGTAAAAACCTCTGCGCTCGGCGATATCCTTCAGTGCTTTGGTGTTTTGGGATATTTTAGCCGAGTTTTCCCCGAAGCGGAGATTGACTGGGTTGTTGAAGCGGAGTACGCCGACTTACTGAATGCGCACCGAGCTCTTCGCCGGGTGATTCCAGTAGCGACACGCAAGTGGCGGCGCAATCCCCTGTCACGACAAACGATTAGAGAGTGGCGACGATTCATCAACCAGTTACGGCGAGAAAAATACGATCATATTTTTGATTTACAGGGGAATGTAAAGTCAGCCTGTGTAGCGTTTTTTGCGGCGGGGAAAAAAAAAGTCGGGTTCTCTTTTTCAAGTGCGGCTGAATGGCCGGCTGCACTTGTTTACTCCGAGCGCTATAAACCGCTCCGAGAAGGTTTGCGCGCTGATCACTATCTTTCACTTGTCGAGCAACAGATGAACTGCAAAGTTGAAACGAAGCGGCATCAACTATCACAAATAAAGCTGGCAATCAAGTGCGATGCGGTCAATTGGATTGATGCTATTGTTGCGCCATCAGCCCGATCTGTCCGGCTTATGATTTGCATGGGATCGCGTTGGGAAAACAAGCGCCTTTCAGTGACAACTTGGGAAGCGTTCCTAAGGCTGTTACAACGGGAACTAGCCCCATTTTTTTTCTTTTCTTGGGGAACAGAAACAGAAAAAAAAGCTGCTGTGACTTTGCAGTGCGCGCTAAAAGACAAAGCAGTTGTCTTGCCGCGGCTGCAGCTGTCCGTTTGGCAACACCTAATGGAAAAAATGGATGCAGTCATTGCAGTCGATTCAAGTGCCCTTCACTTAGCAGCGACAACGACGACCCCTTCATTTGGTATATTCGGCCCTTCATTGGCGAGTTGCTATCAGCCCAATCGCTCTGACCGGGGCTATTTTCAAGGCAGCTGCCCTTATGGCGAGCAATTTCCGCAGCGTTGCCGCAAACTGCGCCACTGCCCAACTGGGGCTTGTCTCAAAGAAGTGACAGCAGCCACTCTAGCTGGCTCTTTTTTTGCTTGGTGGCGCGCGTTAACTCGCACCGTTTAAACCCAAGTTATGCTAAAAATTCAAGCCTCTGGTAGATAAAAAAACAGAAAATTTATCTGAGCAACCATACTCCTTCCGATTCAAAAGCGCCCAAAAGCAAACTGAATTTAAAGTTCTCTAGATTGCATTTTTTATTCTAGCCAATATTAAGTTTAATATGGGCGACGAAGAAAAAATACGATCTAGAGGCTTTAAATCAGTTTTCTTGGGTGCGTTTGAA
>JBCCHO010000252.1:0-3214 GCA_039028715.1 Chlamydiota bacterium
AAAAATTTGGAGCATCTGTTTTCCGAGTATTCCAAGGAGCTCTCTTGGAAATGGTTACAACCATTCCCTGCAAGACCTCATTGAAATCTCGAAAAACATCTTGTCCAACTTTTTAGCAGAGCTGGTGAGAAATACGGGTTAATGTACGCATAGAAAATAGTTTCTATTAAAAAACACTTTGTTTTCAATACCTTGGGTGACTTTCAACCAGAAGCACTATATACCACACAACTTGGGTTTCAAATAATTCTACAGGAGATAGGGCGTACTCGCAGATATTAATTTTTCTCTGTAAGAAGAGAATAATATTTAGTTAAAACTAAATAGAGATAAGCATATGCATGTTCTGTAGTTAGCTCATTTAGAACAAAATCACGGCTATTTTGAGCAATTTCTTTACAGTCTTCCGAATGGGATTTGGCCCATTCAACCATCTCAGGGAGATCCAAAGTGTCATTAGAATAAGGAATAAAATGAATAAAAGGCTTTAACGCGCGGTGGTACCACATCGTATACTCAGATGTTTGCCTAAAAGGAGTACAATTAGATCTGAGAATCCAATACAAACGAGCCCATGCAGATCCATTGCCATCGATATCGATCAAATAGCGATATTGAAGAGAGTCTTTTGGAAGTATAAATGATCCAAAAATGGATCGGTCAGATAGAAGCTGTCTATTAAATTTTGCTCCTTGAACGCACCTTGTAAATTTAGCATCAATGCAGTTGTACTTTTTTGCTAAATAAACAAGTCTAACTCTTGGGAAGTCACGCCAATCATCGTTTAAATAATTGCCTCCTGTTGTACTTCCTCGCCAAAAAGCAATGTCTTTTTTCTTGTCCCATGGCGATGTTTTGATGGCTGTATCGATTTGAGCGTCAAGGCAAGTTTCATAACCGCTCAGCATTTCCACATCGGGAATTGTAATCGCAAAGTGATCGCCTTTTTGTTTGCCAAAACAAAAAATAGGGAGATCTACATCATCGGATGGCTGTAGTGCATCTTTTGCAGCAATAATGAAATCTAAATCGTCTGGCAGACAAACTGTAAGATGAAGCCGCAGAAGTGCAGCATCTATAGATTGTATTCGGGGAATGTAGCGATCGGAAATACCGTATAGACTTTTTCTACATAATTGGCCATTGATAATTTTATATCTAAATAGAAGAAAGTTTTTCCCTCCAGATTTTAATTGTCGAATTTTGACAAGTATGTCTTCCATAGTTGGCATCGAGTATGCTTTGTAATAAGCGAATTCATCGTTCAGCTGATCAAGCAGCCACTGGGGAGGATGTTTTAGAATTTCGTAGAAAGACGAAGACAAAGGAGCTTGTGGGGCGCATTGCACCTCACAAGTAGGAAATTTTACAGTCGCCCATTCTTCACTATTATAAGAGTGACAACTATAAGGTATTGCAATCAGAGTACAGCTAGCGAGAAAATAAAAAACTAGTTTTTTCATAACTTTTTTAACCCGTGTGATTTGTAAATAAAGCGTTTTCTTTCATAGTAAATATTCGGCGAACCACTTCGCTTCTCGCCTTCGCCAAGGTGAACCCACCTTGACTCGGCGTTCATATTGTATATGTACCTATTCTAAAAGCCGATGGTTTGAGAACTTTTAACACAGCCAGCGTCATAGACATTACCAATCGCAATCTTTTTCATAATTAAAGTGGGTAAGAAGATGATTGCGCTTTGATTTAAATAGATTTACATGTTCTTCGGTGAAAAGAGTTTTCCACTCTCCGATTTGTCCCTTTTGAAATGAGTATGTATCGCCAAATAAGCTATCAGCAACTTGATTTAACTTTTCATAAGAGATCTCTAAGTCAATAAACTGCGCAATTTTTAAAATTTCTTTTTCCTGAGCCTCTCTTGACCCTCCTCCTTGAGGACCAACAAGGTTTTCAAACTTACAAATTATTGTATTCGGTTTACGAGAAAGATCAACCATCATTTCATAAGACGCTAGCGGTAGAGTATTAAAAGCTGGATTTATTTTATTGAGAGTTTCTTGGCAATTTCCCATGATCACATAGGTAAGTTTGTCCTCAAAGCATAAAAGCTTCCACTTCATTTTTTTTTCGGGAAGCTTATCAATAGATTGCGCACGCTTGCCCATCTTTCCCAAAAGCTTTTTATCAACAAAATTGACCCAAGAAATGCATGTATCTCTTGGATCGCGAATTAACAAGATGCACTTTTTAAATTTTTCCTTATTGATTTTTTCGCTATAAAAATCCTGTGGGTGATACAACGGGGTAGAACTGCCCAGAAGCCAGAGTAGCTTCTGCATCAAATGAGTTCCTGATTTGGGCACTGTCACACATGCGACCTCTTCGATAGCATCGACTTTAGTAGCGAAGGTCTGCAAGATTATCAATAAAAAGATCGTAATGATTCTAAACAAAGTGAATTCTCCTTGGTACATCCTCAAAAAATAACGGTAAATACAAAAATATTTTCTTCTGAGGCTCTTGCAAAATTCCATTTCGAGCGAAATTCGCGCTTTTGTGCTCGGAGAGCTATTGCGCTAAATAGCCTATCCTTAGTAGGATATGCCAGTTTAGCACAATAGCTCTCCGAGTCAAAATCATCAAATTTCCCCCAGAAAGTGATTTTTGCAAGAACCTCTTCTAAAGTAAATATTCAGCGAACCACCTTGTTGTCAATAAAATTCTGAAAAAGTCAGTAGAAAATAGCTAACACTTAAGAAGAAAAGTCCTTAAAAAAAAGGCGCAGCTCATATAAAATTTTTATTACCTGCAAGTGCGACCTATGAACCTATCCGTAAATGAAAATGTTTTTGGTTTTTACCAGGTTTCTAGCAAATTTTTGGAAGCTGATTTGTACACATTGTCCATGAGACAAGGGTAACAAATCAGCTTCCAGAAAGATGCAGAAAGAGTGAAAACCAAAAACATTTTCATTTACGGATAGGTTCATGCTTTCTAAACTGCTAGATTCAATTTTATGAAACTGGGCATTAACTTTAGCGATGCCTTGATCATCAGTGGCTTTTTTGGCTTTATTGCTAATCGGAGAATTGGGTTAGGTTGAAGTTGATAACTTAGCCCGTATTTCTCACAAGCTCTGCTAAAAAGTTGAGCAAGATGTTTTTCGAGATTTCAAGGAGATCTTGCAGGGAATGGTTGTAACCATTTCCAAAAGAGCTCCTTGGAATCTCGGAAAACAGATGCTCCAAATTTT
>JBCCHO010000253.1:0-3172 GCA_039028715.1 Chlamydiota bacterium
AAACCTGCAACTACCTTCTTGTTTTTGAGTGGCGCAAATTCTACTTTTTTAGAATTACAGTGTGTTTTCATTATTCCCCATCAATTTATAATTATAAGTAGTTCATTATAAATAACTTATATCATAAATAGGGGGTTTATTCCCAGAGTCTTGTGAGAAATACGGGCTAAAGTGATCGAGCCTTTCGATAGAATCTGTTTGTCTGCCTAAAGCAGCCCAATGAAGTGGAGTCCTTCCGGACTCGCTTTTGGCATCTAAAAGATGGGTGTATTTTTTTATGAGCAGTGTCATTGCCCATGTATTGCCAATATAGCTAGCCAGCATTAGAGGTGTTTGGCCTTCATCATTCTCCTCTTCAATTAATTCTTTTGTTAGCTCGTTTTTCTCACAGACGAGATACTCAAGAATGTCGTGCTTTTTAAAAGCAATCGCAAGGTGAACAAGATTGCCAATACAGTTTTTATGCTTAAGGCCTTTTTTTAAATATTTGCTTTCCAGTAATTTTTTAAGCGCTTCCTTTTTGCCTTTCACTATAGCTAATTGAAGCGGGGTTAACCCGATATGATTGTTTTGAATCGAATAGGTTGCTTTAGCTGAGTAATCCCCCCCCTAAGTCGATTAGGAGCTCTAAAGAAAGGCAATTTCCTCTCTCACAACAGATGTGCAAGGGAGTATGTCCTTGATTATTTACTGGGTTAACACCGCCAAGCGGTTTTCTTAATTTCTTGATAAAGTATGGAGAATCATTGCGAGCTGCTTCATGTAAAGCAGAATTTCCATGTTCATCACGCGTTAAAATTGCGATCTTTTGCTTTATTAAGTCATTAAATAATTCTGTATCATTTCGGATGATAGAGTAAGAAAGCAAGCTTTTCCCATACTCATTAACTAAATACGAGATTTCTTTTTTTAAAGGAGAAATTTTTTCCATTTCTTTTCTTTACAAGCTTTCAAAACTGCTTCAAAGCAACGTTCTTGTAATGATGCTTTATCTTTAACATCAACTTTAAAAACTTTGGCAATTTTTTCTAAACTTTCTCTCGAAATATTCAATTGATTTTTATCAACGACTAATTCTTCTTCTTCATTATTCTGGGTAAAAACGATACTTGCTAACATAGAAGTAGAAAAATAGGAGCTGTTATTTCTATACGAAGAAAAATTCCTTTTTCTTCCATATAGGCAAAATGAAGGGTACATTTCGTATGTTTGCCAGAATTGGATTCGATTTTTTTGCCAGTAATTAGAGTAAAATGAAAAAATTTTTTTAAAAAGTCGGGCTTTTTTCTGAGAATCGCGAGTGGAGGTTTTACAGTAAAAATTCAAAGATTTTGCAAAGAGTTCTTGAGATCTTGCTTTAAGAAAACCGAAAGTTAAATGAGTCATTTTTTATTCTCTTTAAACCTGAGCCCGCGTCTTATGATAGCTCAGGTAAATTTTCTGTTTTTTACCTATCTGAGACTTGAATTTTAGATGAGCTGTCACATTAAGGGCGCGGGCTTGGGTTTTAAGAGCCGTGTTGCTCACTATTTTTGCTCGTAGGGCGGAAGTGTTTTGATGAGATCGAGCACCTCTTCTCGGTAATAGGCCTCAAGAGCAATTCTCTCGCGCATTTCTTTCAAATACGTGTTTGGTGTAATCGTCAAATTCAAGAGGTCAATGTTGTTGGGATCCATCGAGTAGCTCAAGAAGAGAGTCTGGAGCTCTTGAGCAAAATCAACAACGCAGTAGCTCATAATATGTGGCAAACAGGAACCAAGCCAGTTTGGAATCAAGACAGCTTGAATTTTTTTAAGGATCTCGTCTTTTTGATCCGGTTTTTCACTGAGGTAAGCTCGAACGAGTTTACGCACATATTCTTCGGCAATATCTTTGTAAAAACATCCGAAGTGGAGAGATTCACAACCCCCAAGTATCCATTTTCCATCTTTGCCTTGTAAAAACTCATGGGGATGAGCATTCTTATGTACAAGGCTCTTTGGATCGGGCTCAACGTCTTTATAATAGCGCTTGATTTGGTGAATGAGTTTTAGCAGTGCTTGGGTCTCCAAGCCGCGGTTGTTTAAAATATCATTTACAAATTGATGTGCGATTGTGCATTGAGCAATGCTTCTGCCTAAAAGGCGTATTTTTTCTGGCACGAGGCCCTCGCGCTCTAATACAAAAACACAGATAAAAAACCGCAACGCCTCTGACGATGTGCGGTTCAGCTCGCTTTGGGTCGCTCCTTGCAGCAGGAGATGTTCATTTTCTTTACAAAACGACTGTTTTAGCTCTTCTAAGTTTAGACTTTCATAAAGATCGTGGTCTTTCCAGATCTGAGCAAGGCGCTCGTTAATTTGACGCTCTCTTTTTTTAGCCTGGGTCATTAATTGCTTCCATACTTGAGAGTAAGGATTTTCGATCTGATCAATAATTTCTTGGAGCGAAAATTGATTGAGCCCCAATGACTTTAAAAAAGGCTCTACAAGGGCATCATATTGCAAATAGCGATCATTTTCGTGAGTCAAAGCTGACCGAGAAGCTTCATCTATCTGATCTATTGCCAAATCGGAAATCTGCTTAAGGTGCAATGCAAGCTCACGAAGGTTTGAAGCGGGATACGTTTGAGGGCTCCAAAGATAGGAGGAGTTACCATGGTAAGGGTTTGCTACAGCATCGACTCCAAGCCAACCGGTTATGAGATTGTTACCAAGTTCGGGGTATTCCATGTCTTGAGGCTCTGGAGTCATTAACTCCCAAATCTTTCCATTCTGATCGAGGGGATGAGGAGGGATCAACAGATTCCTACCGGCTAGGTCATTGATTTTACAAATAAGTGGGCGCAAAGCGGCTCTGCGACTAGTCCCATGAAGGCGTGATTGTTGCGTTGTAGGGGAAAGAAGTCGTTTGGCGTAAAAGGAGCCCGCTGAGAGTTGTTGTTGTGGGGTGAATTTGAGGTACCATGTATTAGAAGTATCGACTTTGTAAACATGAGTCAGTCCGCGTTCGACATATTCTACCTTTTTGGTGCTATCTAGAGAAACTCCATTTTGGCAGCACCTCCCGCTAAAAGAATAGAAAATTTAGAAAGTGAAAAATTTTCACATATCAAAATTTTTTGGGGAGCACAGAACCATAGACCATCGTCTCCACTCTTTGCATAGATAAAATTTTACACCCTCTTAAACCA
>JBCCHO010000254.1:0-3127 GCA_039028715.1 Chlamydiota bacterium
ATTAATTAAAAAAATGTTAAAATAAATCTATGTAATAATTTAATAATTTTAATATGTCGATAGAATTAAGCAATCAGATTCTCGAGCAAGCAGGAAGTCATCATTTAAAGCGGACGATCCGCGTTAATGGAGTAGAGCAACAGTTTTATATCATTGAGCGATTGGTCGATGAAAATGGACAAGTTCATTACCGCAATTGGGACGATGATGAAAATAAACAGAGCCAGCTCAATGAAATAAATAAAATTTTTGAAAAGTCTATTCAGAGCCAGCTTGAGCATCAGCAAAATGCACGAGAGGGAACTGACAAAAAAATCAGTACGCTCGACTATATTCGCATTAAGTACGATCAAGATAACCATTATATCGGAGATGAGTGGGCGTTTTTAAAAGAGAAAAGTGAGTCGCGTTCAACCTTAGATGGGCGAGTCGAACTGATGGAGTCGCAAGTGTTAACCGCTGAAGAGTCGCTGGACTTAACTGATCATTGGACGGATCTAGGCCGTAAAGTGCATGAATACACCGAAAAAGCGGCCCCGCTCGCTTCATCATCGCCGAATTGCTCTTCGGTAGTAAATGATGATACGGAGACTTTGAAGAAGCGAGCGAGCGTGTCTCTCTCAATAAATTCTCAATTGGAAGAGACCGAGAGCGACCGCTTATTGAGGTTAGACCAACTTCTAGAGGTTGAGAATGCGGGTGAATTCGAAGATGATGAAGACGTTGGTTTAGAGTCGAATTTTGGCCAATTGGAGCGTTTAAATAAGCTAGAACAAGTACAACCCGAAGATTCGTCAGAGGTAACGATTGAGAGTGATGAGGCTGTTGCTGCTAATCAGCAATCTCTGATCAATGCGGCGGCGCTCAAAGTTTCATCAAAAGAAGATATTCAACGCCACCTGATGGATAAGCCAAAAAAAGAGTTGCCCGATTGGCAGCTAAAAGAAATGAATTTAGGGCCGCCTGTGCCTTTAGCTAATATCAATAAGAAATACTGCTACATGAATGCAGTTCTTCAGATGGCATTTAATGACCCCGATTTTTTTCACTATGTGATTGCACGAAAAGATCAGAGTTCAAATGTCAGAGAGGGAGCTAAATGGTATTATGATCAGCAATTAGATAAAAACGATCATTCGATGAATTTGGCTAATTGTTTTGTAGGCTTTTTCAATAATAAAGAATTTATGCGGACTGATATCATGCACGATGCGAGTGAAGTCATTCCCTATTTGTTTCCCAAGCAAGCGGGCGATACGGAAAAAAATAATCCTTTTAAAAACGAGATGCTAGTATCAGTCCAGTATCCAAAGCCGCTTTCTCTTGTGGAAGAAAATGGCGTGTCGGTTAAGAAAGAAAACCCGTGTGTTAAAACGTCGTCTGAATCTTCTTTCATGTCTCAAATACCTCTCATAACAACGGATGATCAAGTGCACTCCTTTCATGAAGTGGTTGCTAAGGAGTTTAACCGTTCTGGAGATGTCATTGGTGATGATAAGCATAGGGTCAAAGTTCAAGATAATCAAGGTAGTCACCGAGAGACCTTGCAGCCACTCGATCAAAAAACCCGCTTTAAGACCCTTCCTAAAAAATGGATTTGCCATTTCAAGCGTTTTAATTATGACGAATCGGGTGTATTTAAAGATGGGCGGGGAGTTGGAATTACCAAGCAATTTATATTAGATGAAAAGTGTGTTGCCGATAACAAAAAAGGGCTTTATGAGGTGACTAGCTTTATCGTTCACGGTAGCAACGTCGAGCAGGGCCATTTTGGAAGACGAGGATCCGGCAATTATGGTCACTATATTACCTATTTGAAAAAAGAGGGCCAGTGGTATCGGTGCGATGATGAGACTATTAAGCCTGTCAGTGAGGACATCATCGATGCTGAGCTTCCCTACTGCTACCTTTTTAATAGTCAGCTCATTGATGAAAACCCAAGCCCACAAAAGCAGCAAGAGGTCAAACAAAAAGCAGAGGAAATTTGCAATCAGATTCGTAAAACCAAAGCAAGCAATGCTGCGTTAGAAACAGAGATTGACCAGCTTAAAAGTCGTCTCAAAAAGCTAGCGCGATTTGAGCAGGGGCTGAGAAAAAAAACAGAAGACGTTGATAGAAAAGAGGCGATGCTCAACCAGCTGTTTCAAAATCTCGAAAATGAAGATGCCGCATTTCTTATCTCGGTACTACCCGATACTGAAGAAGTCAAATATCGCAACCTGGTCAATAATAAACAAGATATCGGCTTGGTCAAACGACAGAAAATGCCTAATGTTGTACAGCAACTGATGATCGCTCACAGGGAAACAATTTCTATGAGGACAGCCGCCCTTGGTTAAGCTTTTTCGGCTCACTCAATCAGGTCACTTTTCTCCTCTGCTCACTCGTAGCAGGAGGTTTTTTGTCTTGTGCCGGTACAGTCTTTTTGATGCGATCATTGATCTTAATTTTTAGCTTACCTAATATCATTTTTTTGAATTAATTTGCAGCCTATGAACCTGTCTCGATAAATATTTTTTTTTATTTTTCAGTCTTTTTTGCTCATTTTGATTTTCTAATTTTCGCACATTTCTTTTGATCATGCGCGAGAGTGATCGCTCCGAAATAAGCAAAAAAGACTGAAAAATCGAAAAATCGTTTAGTGAGATAGCCTCATAGCCCATATTTCTCACAAGCTCTGCTAAAAAGCTTAAGCAAGATGTTTTTCGAGATTTCTAATTGAGATCTTGCAGGGAATGGTTGTAACCATTTCCAAAAGAGCTCCTTGGAGAGGCTCCAAATTTTTCCAGAGCCTTGTGAGAAACGTTCATGAAAAAGGCTGGACGCCTTTTCACAAAAGACGGATGAAAATAAAAGAAACATGGTTCATTCTATTTTCGAGTTCTGCATACAAAGGAGAATGAACCATGAAGAATCTATTAAATCGTTGCTGTGGTATTGATGTCCACAAAAAAAATATTGTTGCTTGTGTCATGTACTCACAAGGTTGGTTCATCCGCAAAATGAATACTCAAGAAAATAGCATAGGTAAGATCCATTTTTTATCATCTTAATGTGTTATGAAGAAGTAGGATAAAACAGATTCTCTTTTCTCTTGATGACTGAAAAGCCCAAAGCTAATCTCAAG
>JBCCHO010000255.1:0-3095 GCA_039028715.1 Chlamydiota bacterium
CTAGAGTACTTTCGACATTGCACTCGAAGCCTGCTCACCATTGGCCTATATATCTTCGCGTTCGTGAGGAAAATTTGTTCGACTATCTCTACTTTTCCAAAGGTTGTGTACCAGTAGAGTTTTTTTTAGAATGGTGCCCTTTTCCGCTCTCTTCTAAATGCTCTCTCGCTGTTTTTTCTTCTTCAGATGCCCATGCTCGTATAATATCTTTTCCTAGGTTACGTACCTGTGGAATCAAAGCTTCTTCAAAATCATCTGAACTCTCCACTTTTTCTTTCTCCATCAGGTCAAGCATTCCTTTTACTTTTTTTAACAGGCTTGGATAAGCCTTTAGTCGTTCATATGTCTCTTCTATTTCATTTGAGTTAAGCATATAGCCTCCTTGGTTATTTCAAAGCCATAATGCTCAACTATCTATCAGTCAATCGTCAAGAAAAATCCGCCGCCTCAACACTTTTGTTTACACCCGCCTGTAAGTGCGTCCGAAAAGCTCATAAACACCAAGCCCTATTAATTGACAGCCTATGAGTTCCACAGTTGTCTTCAATGCAAAAAAATGAGAAAAGTGAAGACGCATGTACTTATCCTGCTTGCCTATAGCTAGGCCGTAAAGACCCGCAACAATTATAAATGCCCCCGCTGATATTAGAAGAGACGAAAGGGAGCCTAGACCAACCCCCATCAATACACCAATAGTTCGTTTCATTTTAGATTGGGTATAATGCATTCTACTGGCAATAAGCGGCTCAATTAACCTATAAACAAGTTGATGAACTAAGCTCGCTAAAAATGAGAGCGGATTCATTGAATATATTTTAGATATCCCATATGTAGAAAGACAAGCAACTCCAACGCCCATGGGTACCTCATCATAATCAGGACGCTGAGCATTCGTCCTAGAAAGAGCATAATATATTGCAGACATAGCTAGTTTAATACCTCGATATTTTAATCTAAGTTGTGTGGTATAATTGGTCATCTAAAATTCTCTTTTTCCACCTGCCCAACAGAAAATTTATCTGAGCAACTGTACCTCACAATTTGGGTTTTAAATCGGGTTGGGATTTTTTTTGCGTCGTTTGTCCATTATTTGCATCTGATTGGGTTTTTCGTAGCAAGCTTAGCAGGTCGTAAAGAACAAAAACTTCTACAAGGCAAACTAAGGAAAAGTGGCCATAATTTCTTTTAAAATCAGCAAACGAAAGGCTAAAGGTTAAGTCTTCTGGTATTTGATATATGTGCCTATGAGCAAGCGTCCGAGCAGCACCAATACCGGTTGCTATTAATTCTGTTAGTAAGGGGCTAATAGCAATTTTAAAACCTACTTGAACCAATTTTTTGCTAAATTGAACAAGAGTTTTTTCTTTTAGCTTAGTTTCTTGTTGTTGCCCTGCCTTCTCCAAAAAAGCGCAAACAGCTTGATATAAAAACAAGCGCGGGATCAGCGACGGGGGCGATGGCAGTGATCGTAATGTTTGGATACTAATATGAATAGCTGCAAACGTTCCAATGCGATAAATGCTATGAGCTGCAAGTGTAGATACATTAGTTAGTACGGTCATAGAACCTCCAAAAAGGCGAATATTTCTTCTTTACTTGAGCGTCCCAGCGGACTTAAGTACAGAAAGTTATAAATCCAAGTTGTGAGATATAATTGCTCATCTAAAATTCTCTTTTTTCACCTGCTTTATTCAAGTATGCCGAAAATTCAACTCTTGGGAGACTCCCCGCAAAATCCTTCTAAATACCCATAGGTCGCACTCACAGGTTCTAGTAAAATTCATCAAATTTCCCTTCGAAAGCGATTTTTGCGGGGAGCCTCTTGGGCAGGTAAACAACAGAAAATTTATCTGAGCAACTATATCTCACGACTTGGGGTTATAGCATCTGTAGTTTTGACAAACTTTGTCTCCAATCAAGACCGAAACTAGCAAGCTGCTCGGGTTAGGCAAGGTTCAATCACTTGAAAAACCGATGTTTTATCAAATTCACTAATATCCCAGACAGTCCCACATCATCTAGACCATCCTTAAATTTTTGTGCTGGGTTGGATTGGTTGACGCCATGGCTTTCTATTTCACTGGCTAATTGCCGCTCTTCCTTACTTTCTTCTGCATACAGACGTGCTATCCCTTGTATGCGCTGTTCCATTGTTTCTATTTTATCTTTGACCCCTATATTTTTCTTGTTATTGACTGGCGGTGGTTTTTCTTTTTGCTCCACTTGCTCTTGGGGGTGGGACGTCGGCAGCAAATTGATCAAATCTTTTAGGTTTTGCATGCGCTGTTCCATTGTCTTTATTTTGTCTTTGACCCCTATATACTCCTCGTTGTTAACTAACGGTGGTTTTTCTTTTTGCTCCACTTGCTCTTGGAAGTGGGGCGCCGACAGCGAATTGACAAAATCTTCTAGACTTTGTAGTTGCTGTTCCATTGTTTTTATTTTATCTTTGACCCCTATATGTTCCTCGTTATTGATTAGCGGTGGTTTTTCTTTTTGAGGAGTCGCCGATAACAGCATTTGTTTGTGGCTCATTTGGTTTATCTTGTCGCTTGTTTTCTCTAAGAAATTTTTTTCGCTTTGATCGATAAAGGCATTGAGTATGAGTTTGGAGTACTGGCGATCCCTCTTTTCAAAAGAAATATTTACATCGTTTTCTGTTATTGTTGCCCCTAACCGGATCAGCTCCTCTAAGATCTGATAAGCATTGCAATGTAAAGCAAACGAGACAAGTGAGCAGTTTTTCGGATTTTTCTGATTAATATCGCCAGATTTTTTGATCAATGATTGAAACTCATCGAAGTTTCTTTCTTCAATGGATCTCCAAATAGTACTGACTTGTCCTTCGCGATGTAAGTGATCGTAAATGTTCGCTCCGCTGTCGGTATTAACCACCATCTGCATAAAAATACATCCTCCTTAGAAAGAGTTCTTTGCAAAAGCCGAGCTAAAGTTAATAAAATCTTTATTTAATATCAAATTTTTTTTAAATCCAAGTTGTGTGGTATATACCGAAGCCGATTCAAAATGCAAAAAGATCGATGATTTGGCGCGGCTATTTTGATCGACTTTTTTCCTGGGTTCTTATCCGGCAG
>JBCCHO010000256.1:0-3072 GCA_039028715.1 Chlamydiota bacterium
CGAAAAAGAAAACGGCTGCAAAGAAACCAGCGGCAAAAAAAACAACTCCGAAAAAGAAAACGGCTGCAAAGAAACCAGCGGCAAAAAAAACAACTCCGAAAAAGAAAACGGCTGCAAAGAAACCAGCGGCAAAAAAAACGACTCCGAAAAAGAAAACGGCTGCGAAAAAACCAGCGGCAAAAAAAACGACTCCGAAAAAGAAAACCGCGACAGCAAAGAAAAAGCCACCGTCACGCAAAAAGAAGCCAACTGCTGCAAAAGCAGCTACTTCTCGTATCGAGCCCAAGCCCTTCAAGCCAAAGGCAATCACCATTCCTAAAGGTCGCGTGTTAACAGCAGAAGGCTGGGAACGCCGGATGCTGAAATGATAGCGTAGACAAGGGCTCTAGCTTGTCTTTTTTATAGCAGAGGCTCTCCGCAAAAATCGCTTTCGAAGGAAAATTTGATGATTTTGACTTGAGAGCTGCTTTTTGTAAATTGACCTATCCTGCTAATGATAGGTAATTTAAAAAAAGCAGCTTTCAAGGACAAAAGCGCGAATTTCACTCGAAATGGAATTTTGCGTAAGCAGCCTCTTTAGCCTGCTTATTTAACGATTCATATTTAAGGAGAATGTTTTATGCTCGCAATTGACTTAAGAGGGAAAAAGGCCTTTGTCGCCGGTATTGGCGATGATCAAGGTTATGGTTGGGCTATTGCTAAAGCGCTCGCTGAAGCTGGCGCCGAAGTGATCATTGGCACATGGGCGCCAATGATCAAAATTTTTTCTCTTGCTTGGAATGCAGGCAAATTTGATGCATCGCGCAAACTATCTGATGGATCGCTATGGAACTACGCAAAATTGATCCCAATTGACGCTGCTTTCGACTATCCCGAAGACGTGCCCGAAGATGTGCGCGAAAACAAGCGCTATAAAAATTCTCAAGGATACACGTTATCAGAAGTTGCGCAAACGATTGAATCGGAGTACGGCACTATTGATTTTCTCGTCCACTCACTTGCCAATGGCCCAGAAGTTAAAAATCCCCTCTTAGAAACATCGCGAAAAGGCTACTTAGCTGCGCTTAGCTCTTCCGCTTATTCTTTTGTCAGCATGCTCCAATTTTTCGGTCCAATCATGGCGTCAGGTGGAGCAGCCCTTAATCTTACCTACATCGCATCAGAGCGCGCCATTCCTGGTTATGGTGGGGGAATGAGTTCAGCCAAAGCCGCACTTGAAAGCGATACGCGCACGCTTGCTTGGGAAGCGGGAAGAAAGTGGGGACTGCGGATCAACACTCTTTCCGCCGGACCTCTTGGAAGTCGCGCTGCACGCGCTATTGGCTTTATCGAAGCGATGATTGCTTACTCAAAAGAAAACGCTCCGCTCACTAAACCGCTCCAAGCTGAAGAAATCGGGCGATCAGCGGCGTTTCTTTTATCTCCCTTTGCCTCGGCAATTACGGGCACAACTCTTTATGTCGATAATGGGTTGCACGCTATGGGACTTGCTGCTGACAGCCCAGCGTTAAAGAGCAAGGAACCGGCTCTAAAACACACTTCAGTGTAAGGCGCTCTGTCCTGCGTATTGTGCGCAAATCGATTCTCCAATCATGGGCTACGTCAAGGCGATAAGCGGTCTCAGCTGGCCGATTACCGCGACTAATGTGACCGCAAAGTGTCGCCTCTCCTTCGAGAAGAGAAAAAGAAAGGGTAACGGTTTGAGTCGGCGTTTTCACGTGGACACTATCTGATAGTCTAAAAAGCGTTGCTCTCGTCTTATTAACCCAAATTGTCACATCGGGATGATAATCGACAAAAAGTGATAGCTCGATGCTCGCCTTATCTAGAGGTAGCTCTTCCGGATAGGTTAAAGTGAATACGCTATCGCCAATACGGTTAAAGCAGTGGCGCTTTTCCTGGCAAACAAGCGAGTGGAGCACATTTTGATCGAGCCAGCAATGCCGAATAAGGTGAAAACCTTTACTCGTGATGATTGGTTCGGATTTGGGGTCAAAAGCGTCGATAGCACTTGTTAACCAATTGCTTTGTCCCACTTCTAGATGATCTTCAATACTGCAAGGGAAAATAAGCGAAGCTGTAATTTGTGCGCGATGAGGATCAGTAAGATGCGCGGGATAATACTTGCATTTATCGGCCATAAAAAGATGAAAAAAATTGAGTTGGGGACGGCCATTTTCTCGAAATTCAGTCGTCGGCGATCCCGCATAAATTCCCAATAATCGCTGCCAAACGGAACATGCTTTCGGAAGAAGATTTTTTTCTTCACTCGCCACCTGTACGCCGAATAGCCAATCTCCCCATTCAGAGCTAGAGCGCAGCTCTTCATTCCAATTGGGGACCCAATGCCCATTGGGATCGAAAGTTGACATCAGCGCAGCAAAAGTCGCATTCAGCCCTGGCGCAAAGGCGCGGCAGCGGTGCGCCTGCTCGCAGTAACGCCAAAGAGCAGTCACAGCTGCCTTTAACTGCTGCCGCAGCGACTGCGACATTAGGGATGCAAACAGCGACTGCATCCAAAAAAAGACCACGAGCAGCCGCACATTAACGGCTCGTTCTTGTGTAGAGCCATACTCGTGGAGATAACTCGAAAAACCGCCATTAGGCGCTTGAAAAGCGAGCAAGCGTTCGAGACGTTTTATCCCTTCTTGAAAATGGTCGACTGACCGGCTTCTAAAGAGCCCAAGAATAAAGCAAGCATTGTCAAAAAGCGGGACCACCTCGCGATCTTCTCCGTGGATCCACGATGTCTGCGCGCTCTCTCGACGGCGGCCTTCAGCTAAGCAAAGTTCGAGTGCCTGTTTGATACTCATTGCGTTTGGAAACACCTTTTAAACTCGAGTTGTCCCTGTGAGTGCGACCTATGGATATTGATTTGAATTATTCTTTTTCCCATGCTTGAAACGGAAAAATAGCCCCTACTTTATCCAAGTATATACTCCTTCCGGTTCAAACGCACCCAAGAAAACTGATTTAAAGCCTCTAGATCGTATTTTTTCTTCGTCGCCCATATTAAACTTAATATTGGCTAGAATAAAAAATGCAATCTAGAGAACTTTAAATTCAGTTTGC
>JBCCHO010000257.1:0-3064 GCA_039028715.1 Chlamydiota bacterium
CAAACTGAATTTAAAGTTCTCTAGATTGCATTTTTTATTCTAGCCAATATTAAGTTTAATATGGGCGACGAAGAAAAAATACGATCTAGAGGCTTTAAATCAGTTTTCTTGGGTGCGTTTGAACCGGAAGGAGTATATACCCGAGCCGATTCAAAATGAGAAAAGCTCACCTCTTTTAAGGAGTTTGGGAGTGTCACTTTTACACACAAACCTAGCCCGGCTTCGGCCATTAACAGACTTTGGGAAGGCTTGACGTATCGGCTACTTTTTGGTACGGCGAAGAGAGCTCTCGGTTGGCTTTTTCCTTTTGAATTTTGGAGAGAAACTCGTTTAGGTTGACCTCCCCGTGCACAACATTATCGCGGGTTCTAAGCGATAGCGTTTGGTTTTCTAGCTCGCGATTTCCTAAAGTGAGCATGTAATTGGTTTGGAGTAACTGTGCTGTACGCACTTTTTTTCCTAGTGATTCAGTAGAAGTGTCGACGACGGCGTTAAAACCAGCAGCCTTAAGCTGAGCTTCGACTTTTAGAGCATAGGTTAGGTGGTTGTCTGTAACGGGAATGATGCGGATGGGGTTGGGGCTGAGCCAAAGGGGAAACTTTGCCGCAAAATGCTCAATGAGAATCCCCAAAAACCGCTCGATAGAGCCAAAAATTGCTCGGTGAATCATGATCGGGCGCTTTAACTCCCCGTCGCGATCTTTATATTCCAGGTCAAATTTTTCCGGGAGCGCCATGTCGAGTTGAATGGTGCCACACTGCCACGAGCGTCCTAGTGCATCGTGGACATGGAGGTCGATTTTTGGGCCGTAAAAAGCGCCATCGCCAGGATTGACTTGGTAGGGCTTTTCCCATTCATCGAGCGCTTCTTTTAGCCCCTTTGTCGCGATTTCCCAGTCAGCATCAGTTCCGATCGACTGTTCGGGGCGAGTGGAAAGTTCAAAGGTGTATTTGAGCCCAAATGTTTGATAGATTTGTTGGACGAGTTTTAAAACTTCTAGAATTTCTTTTTTAATATCGGTAGGGGCCATGAAAAGGTGGGCATCGTCTTGGTGAAAACTCTGAACGCGAAATAGTCCATTGATTGCGCCCGAAGGTTCGCGCCTGTGGACATGTCCGAATTCGGCGATGCGTAAGGGAAGTTCGCGGTAACTGTGTGTGCGGCTTTTGTAGTACAGCATGCAACCTGGGCAGTTCATAGGCTTGACAGCAAACTCTCGCTCATCTCTCGAAAAACAGGTGAACATGTTTTCTCGGTAGTGGTCCCAGTGTCCAGACCTTTCCCAAAGTTCGCGGCTCATCAGTTGCGGCGTCTTGATCACTTGGTAGTTGGCAAGCCTGTGAACGTCTTGCCAGTAGGCAATCAATTGATCCCAAATGAGCATTCCCTTTGGGTGGATAAACGGCATTCCAGGCGCTTCTTCGCGAAAGGAAAAAAGGTCAAGCCGCGTTCCTAATAGGCGGTGATCCCGTTTTTTGGCCTCTTCGAGTTGGTAGAGATAATCCTTCAAAGCTTCGCGGCTTGGAAAAGAGATCCCGTAGATGCGCGTGAGCATTTCTCGCTTTGAGTCACCGCGCCAGTAAGCTCCCGATACTTTGAGCAGTTTAAATCCCTTGATCTTTGCCAAAGTCGGAAGATGAGGACCGCGACAAAGGTCGAAAAATTCGCCTTGCCCATAGCCTGTAATTGGGCTGTCGTCGGGAAAGCTGTCAATAAGCTCTTTTTTATATTTGTTATCGGCAAAAGCGGCCTCTGCTTCTGGCTTGTCTTTGAAGACCCTTTTCGCAGGCTTAAGTTTTTCCGAAAGAATTTTTTTGACTTCCTTTTCGATTTTGGGCAAGTCTTCTTCGGTCACTTTAAGTTTTGCAAAGTCGTAGTAAAAACCGTTTTCAATCGGTGGTCCGATGGTAGGTAAAGCATCTGGATAGAGGCGCAAAACAGCCTGAGCCAAGACGTGGGCTGATGTGTGCCAAAAAACTTTTTTTCCTTCTGCAGTGTTAAAATCCCAAAATTTGATGCGATCTCCATCGGATAAAGGGGTATTAAGGTCGCGAGTTTCTCCATTGAGGTCGATAGCAAGCGCTTGATCTGGACCAGTCAGTTGAAGCTTTTTAGCTAAATCAAGTGCTGAGCTTTTATCGGGAAGGTCTAAGGTTTTTTCCTGATAGTGAATCTGCATAAAAGTCATGGTGGGATCCGTTCAAAATTCCATTTTGAGAAGAGCTATCATCAGACGCGAGTTTTGGTTTTTAATCCAAGTTGTGTCGTATAATCGCTTAGATCAATTTTCTGTTTTTTTTACCTGACAGAGGGTTGAATTTTCAGCATACTTGAAGCTCCTGCGCAAAATTCCATTTCGAATGAAATTCGCACTTTATCATCAAATTTTCCTTCGAAAGCGAATTTTGCGCAGGAGCCTCACTTGAATAAAGTAGGCGAAAATTCAACCCTCTGTCAGATGGAAAAAGAGAATTTTAGACGAGTGATTATAAGACACAACTTGGGTTTTTAGCCCGTATTTCTTACAAGCTCTGCTAAAAAGTTTAAGCAAGATGTTTTTCGAGGTTTCTAATTGAGATCTTGCAGGGAATGGTTGTAACCATTTCCAAAAGAGCTTTTTGGAATACTCGGAAAACAGAGGCTCCAAATTTTTCCAGAGCCTTGTGAGAAATGCGGGTTAGATTCATTTTAACTCAAAAGAGATAAAGAAACTATCCCCAATCGAGCTGAAATTATTTTATAGAGGGCGCGCGGGAATCCTCATCCCGCTTAGGGAATTGAGATGAAAGCGTGCCTTGTGCATAATTATTTGAAAGTTCGCTCACAAGCATGTGGTCTTTTTGACGGGATGCTGTAGCTTGCGAACCAAACGTATCTACGTATCCCTTGAGGGAGAAGTAGTACCTGTGAGTGCGATCTATGGGTATTTAAAGGGATTTTCAATTTTTTTCATAAACAAGGAAATTTCAGCATTGTTTGATGTTTAAAACGGGTTTTAATGCAGAGATATTGCGTTTTAACATTGTTGTGCATGTTGCGCTGTTTTGGATGGTATGATTGTCAC
>JBCCHO010000258.1:0-3046 GCA_039028715.1 Chlamydiota bacterium
ACAAAAAAAAAAACCAAACAGTTTATTATAAAAAAGTTTAATTAACTTATTAAAAAAAGAATCGAAATTGTTTTTTATAAATTCTTCATTTTCAATAATAGATTTTATAATTTTTTTTCTGTCGTCTCCTGAAAGTGAATATAAAAGCAGGTCTGAAACATAATTATATTTTTTTAGTCTTTCTTCAAAAAAGTTGCTTGAAAAAATAGAGAGAACATGATTAATTGAAAGATTTTTTTGGCTTGTAACTTTTATTAGTAATTGATCTTGTTTTTTGTTTTTTAAATCATTATTACTAATAATAAGTTCAATAATAGTCTCGATTTCTTTGTTCGAAAGAGTTTTGTCGTCATTACTCAGCTTGTTTAACAGGGCGTTTTCTGTAGAGGACGTCAGCGTTGCTGATTTATTTTGTGCTGTATTCGACTTTTGTGCCGAGGCGTCGTTGTTCTTAGATTGCTTTTGTATTGATATTTTTGATGTAATTGAAGAAATACAAGTTGATCCTATTATTTTTTTTGCTAACATTAAGATGAAGGGAAAAGCTACCGTACATATACACTTAATAAGATCTGGGCTTAATTTTTCTTTAAAATTTGAAAAACAATTTAGCGTTTTGGTATAAAATCTATTATGGCAAGCAGAACTTGTTGCTATATTTGACATAGGAACCCTCCTGAAAATAAAATTTATAGCTAATTTTAACTTATTTAAACTTTTTAGTCAATTATTAAATCAAGTAGGTCTCAAGGTTCCCAAAAATTAGATTTGATAGCTCTTAGAGAGGGAAGCAACCAAAATGGCAATGCTTACTTTAAAAACCTGAGTTTTTAGCTATTTCTACAAAAGTTTTGATAAAGATCACGGTTAAAAACAGCAAAAACTAGTAGAAACTTTTTGAAAAATTGTTAAATCTAATTTTTAGGAAACTTGAATAGAGTGTATAATGTTATAAACTCAAGTTGTGTCGTATAATCGCTCATCTAAAGAGGCTCCCCGCAAAAATCGCTTTCGAAGGGAAATGTGATGATTTTGACTTGAGAACTATTTTTTATAAATTGACATATCCTGCTAAGGATAGGCGATTTACAAAAAATAGTTCTCAAGGACAAAAGCGCGAATTTCACTCGAAATGGAATTTTGCGGGGAGCCTCTTGTAGTGTCGAATTTTTATCGTCTCATTGATTATAAACCACTTACAGTTTTTGGGAAGGCTTTATAAACGAGCTAAAGTTGGGTTTAAACTTATCAAGTTTCATCATCAAAGTAATTGTCACAAGAGCCTCTAAAGAGCTTTAAGCAAGGAACAGGAGAAACAAACTGTCCACCTGAACTTAAGAAGGCTTTTTCCCTTTCAAGAAACTCCGCTATAAAGTGGTAGGGAAATGCAACAAAATAGTCTGGGCTCATTGCTCGGGCTTGATCTTCTGAAACAATAGGGATCCCCGTCACAGTTTCTTTGCCCCACTTGATTGGGTTCCTATCTGCTATAAAAGGCATAAGGCTAGTATCAATGCCATAATAAGCCATTAAAGTATTTCCTTTAGTCGAAGCACCATAGCCGAGCACTAACTTACCCTCTCTCTTCTGGGTTTTTAAAAAGGTCACCATTTCTTGCTTATTCTCAGCAATTTTACGAGCAAACTTTTTATAGGTTTCAGGGTTATCGAACTGCATCGCCTGTTCTTGCTCGCGAAGGTTTTTGACTGCTTCTGTTTCTTGAGCTTGTGCGGCATGCCTTATGTAGAGCCTAAAGCTTCCTCCGTTTACATCGTTTAACTCGGCATCCTCTACCTTTAACCCCACCTTATCTAAGATGTATTCGATAGATCGAAGCGAGTAGTATTCGAGATGCTCTGCACAAATCGTATCAAAGGCGCAGCGGCTCAACATAGTGCCAATATAACTCACCTCCATAATCCACAGTCCGCGATGACTTAAAATATCGGCAAGATCGCGACAAAACCCTATTGGGTCTTCTAAGTCATAAAACATCGCAATGCTTGTGATTAGCTTCGCTTTTTCCCCGCCAAAAACTTTTTTATAGTTGTCTGCACTGAAATAGTCGTTGATGTGGCAGTCACAGCACACTGGTTTTATATTTTTTGCAGGGTCAATGCCGACTCGTGTGACATAGTCGGGATAAAAAGAGAGCAAGGTGCCATCATTAGCCCCAATATCGACAACGACACTGCCTCGTCCTATATTGCCGCCGAGTCTATCTAAGCCCTGCTGCACAATTAACCTCAGTGATTCTTTCATCAATTGATTCACTCCCGACATATACCAATATTTGAGGTACATCTGGTCGCTATTAACAGTATGGCGTAACTGAACAAGGCCAGATGTTTGACTCAAAGCCAGGCGCACGGGATATTTTCTTATCGGCGGATCACCTGGGTCGAGAAAGGAGGAAATAGGAAGCTCTCCTAAATCTAAAACATCTTTCAGCTCATCACCACAAGCCCGGCAAGTTTTCCTTTCTCGATAAAGAGATTCTTCCATAAAAAAGTCCAGTTGCTATAAATATCTTAAGGTGCGGTTAGAGTTATGCTAGGGCTAATTTATTGTATTTTCAGCGGAACAGACACAGGCAAAATTTAAAACCCAAGTTGTGCCTGATAATGGTTCATCTAAACTGCTCTTTTTCCACCTATCTGAGCCTTTAATTTTTTACCTACTTTATTGAAGTATGCTGAAAACTCAAACTTCAAACAGGTAAAAAACATAAAATTCATCTGAACCATCATCAGGCACAATTTGGGTTTTGTAAAGATAAATTTATTCTAAAGCTCAAAAAACCACAAACAAATTTTAGACCCAGGCTGTGTGAAAAAACTCGTGAGGACACCCGTAGATCGAGCTAAAAAGAACTTCTACAGAGGCTCCTCGCAAAATTCCATTGCATGAACCTATCCGTAAATGAAAATGTTTTTGGTTTTTACCAGGTTTCTAGCAAATTTTTGGAAGCTGATTTGTACACATTGTCCATGAGACAAGGGTAACAAATCAGCTTCCAGAAAGATGCAGAAAGAGTGAAAAGCAA
>JBCCHO010000259.1:0-3029 GCA_039028715.1 Chlamydiota bacterium
CTCTTGTCTCTTGACGACTGAAAAGCCCAAAGCTAATCTCAAGCATTATTTTTGTGAGCTGCTAGAAGTCAATGCATTCAAATTTTTAAGCCTGCTTAAAATAAAGCTATCTATGAGAAGGATTAACTCTGCGGATGAACCCAATTTTTATGAAATAAGGCAAACTCTCTGAGCTTGGAATGCCCTTTCTTATTTTCTAAAGTTCTTATTATAAATAGCATAAGATAATTATGGTTTACAAAATTGTCAATTTATTGTATAATGTAAACTAGATGCATTAATACCAGAGACGTGTGCTTTATGAATGTCCTAGGAACTCGCCTTAAACAAGCAAGAAAAGCCGCTGGCTTAAGCCTACGTGCTCTTAGCAGTCTCATGAATTTGAGTCATGCCGCTATTAAAAAATACGAAGATGGAAAAGTCTATCCGTCTTCTGATGTCCTTCTAAAATTAGCGAAGGCTCTCAAAGTTCGAATTGATTTCTTTTTTCGTCCGATTAAAGTTTCCCTTGGGGAGATTAAATTTCGAAAGCACAAAAAATTGAGCCTAAAAGCTGAAAAACTCATTAAATTTGAGGTCATGAGTCAAATAGAACGTCGACTAGAACTAGAAAACCTTTACCCTACCTCTCCAGTCGTTCCATTTGAGCTTCCTTCTGACTTTCCGAATAAAATCAACACTTTTGAAGAGATAGAATGCATGACTGAAAAACTTCGCAGCCATTGGAAATTAGGACTTGCCCCCATCCATGATCTTATAGATGCTCTTGAGAACCATGGGATAAGAGTCTTTATTGCGAATACTGATGAAAAGCACTTCGATGGCCTTTCTACTGTGATCAATGGTAAGCCGATCATCGTCATTAGTTCAAAATGGCCTGGAGATCGACAGCGTTTTAACCTAGCCCATGAGCTTGCTCATATTCTTTTTAACGGTAGTCTTTCCTCTTCACTAAATGAAGAGCAAGCCTGTAATCGATTTGCGGGAGCCTTTTTATTTCCAAAAGAAGCTGTATTTCAAATTGTGGGGGAAGAACGTCGAGCGATTGAATGGCAGGAGTTACTTCTTCTCAAAGAACAATTTGGGCTAAGTGTAGAAGCAATGATCTATCGACTTAAAGATTTAGAAGTCATCAGAAATTCTTATTATAGAAATCTTATGATGCGCTTTCGGCAAAAAGGGTGGCATAGGATGGAACCAGGGCTAGAGATTCCAGGAGAAAAAGCACATGCATTTCGTCAAATGTTATTTCACGCTCTCGGTGAAGAATATATTGGGGAATCAAAAGCAGCAGAGCTGTTATCCTGTTCCTTAACCCAATTAAAAGCTCTTCGTCATCTGCAAAATTCACATGCTTCTACTTGTTAGCGATGCTAATATTCTTATTGACATTGAAGACGGCAATTTAACGCCGGCTGTTTTCCAACTTCCCTATGATATTGCAGTTCCCGATATATTATTTGAATTAGAACTCAAAAGGCAACACAGCTATCTATTAACAGCAGGATTAAAGGTAAAAAGCCTTACGGCTAAATCCATTAAAAAAATAGAGATCTTACGCCTTAAATATTCACGACCTAGCGTCATAGATCATTCTGCTTTAGCTCTTGCTATGCAAGAAAAATGTCCACTGCTAACTGGTGATAAAAGTCTTAGAGTGGCTGCAAAGAGTGAAGGGATTGAAGTACATGGTACGGTATGGATCATTGAACAGTTATTGAATCTGAAAATCATCAAGCAAATCCAAGCTAAAAAAAGCTTTGCCTCTATGAAAGTCAAAGGAAGTCGCTTGCCTTGGGAAGATGTGGAAAAACTTCTATACAAATGGGGAGTCATCGAGGTTAAAAAATAATTAGTCTCTGAAAAAGGCTCCTGCGCAAAATTCCATTTCGAGTGAAATTCGCGCTTTTGTCCTTGAGAACTACTTTTTGTAAATTGCCTATCCTTAGTAGGATATGTCAATTTACAAACTTAATCAGATCGACAATGTCGCTGAGCTGGTTTTTTTAATGCTTCTCTTTTGTCGTAGGCGGATTGGGCCTTTTCTATTTGGTTGCTTATTTCCTCTTTGCGTTGATGCTCATAGCGGTGGACAATGTCTCCAACTCTATTTTTTTCGGCCAGGTCGCTATTAAAAAGGCGCAATTTCATCAGGACGCTGTCTCGCAGTAAGTGCAAGGGAAGTCCACTTCTTCGAATGTCGTTTCTCCAAAGACGAACCCAAAATGCTTTGGTTTGGGAAGATCTTGACCGGGGTGTGTGAGTTTCCAGTTTTGCTCTTGGATTTTCCAGTAAGGTTTACCAATGAACCAAATCGCAAGTAAACTGGCAAAGATGAGAAAAAGAAAGACTTTAAGAGGCCTGAAAAGAGACAGTATTAGGGAAAGCGAGCCTAGCTTGGAATAGGCATCATTGGGGTTTTGACTTATTTTTTTGAGGCCAAATCCCCCTAAGATGAAAGCAAAAACGCCTCCTGATGCTATTAGGCTTAAGAAAAATCCTAGCCACCCAAAAAGAATAGGCATGATCACAAGAGACAGACAAGCAATCCATGCGATTGTTTTTTCCCATGTGCGTAATTTGGGGTGATTGTTAGGATCTTTGTCTTCTGAGGAAATGAAGTCTTCTATGTTTTTTCTCATAACAGATCTCTTTTCACTAGAGTATATAGCAAATTTTTTTGGCTTTTTCCAGAGTTTCTTTTTCGCTTAAGTGAAGACTGTGTTTTATCTTGAGTATAAAAGAAAACAGTTGTTAACTTTAATTTCCTATTATTTCGCTCAAAAACTTATAGAGATATGCCAAAAATTTCAGCTTTTTATGGTCTTGTCATTTACATGTATTTTGGCGATCATGTCCCACCTCATTTTCATGTAATATACAATGAATCAGCAATTCCCGTTAAATAAATTTTCGCAATGAGATAGACTGTTTTTTCAACTATTTTTTCGCAAATACTGGGAGAAGAGCTATGGGAGTGCATTCAATTGAGAAAAAACACCTTTCTGCTAAAGGGATGCTAACAAAAG
>JBCCHO010000260.1:0-3020 GCA_039028715.1 Chlamydiota bacterium
AAAAAGTTGAGCAAGATGTTTTTCGAGATTTCAAGGAGATCTTGCAGGGAATGGTTGTAACCATTTCCAAAAGAGCTCCTTGGAATCTCGGAAAACAGATGCTCCAAATTTTTCCAGAGCCTTGTGAGAAATGCGGGATAGATATCGAAAGAAACCGCTTTGAGCGCCTCTTTAAAAACTTTTTTTATTGCAATAGGTTTTATCAAAATTCGCTGGGAAAACCCACTCCTTCAGGTGTGGGATGAAAAGCGAAAAATATTCCTTCTTGAAAAAGTTGGAATGTTTTAAATTAAAATTGTCAAAAGAACTAGCCGCAGGGCATGCGGGAAGTAACGCTTGGTCTGAGATAGCGTGAATCCGGAGGGCATGGGCTTATCACAGCCGTAAAAGTCCTCTTCACGAGGATATTTACGGCAAAAACCAAGCCTTTTCTTCTGGTGGCTATCGCTGAAGCAAGAACCAGCAGGGAGCACTCGATACAAATCTGCTCGTGGGATAGTTTCTCACGAATCCCATTTCTTTAGGTGTGGGAGGATGTCAAAAACGTTGTCAACCTGGAGAAAAATATCGGGCATAGAGGCTCCAAAGCACTTCTTTTCGCAGCTTTAGCAAAATGAGGAGGTGCTGATTTGTTTTTTTGAAGGAAAATGTGCCCCCCAAAAAAAGATTGCTGCGCTAAAACACAGTGTTTGGCATTGATTCGATTTCTTTTGCTGTTTGGGGTTAAAACCCAACATCTGAATTCTGAACTTAACCTCTTTAAGACAAGTGTTTTTATGGAGAAAACACTTGTCTTAAAGAGGCTCCCCGCAAACATCGCTTTCGAAGGGAAAATTTTTGATGATTTTGACTTGAGAGCTGCTTTTGGTAAATTGACATATCCTACTAAGGATAGGTAATTTAAAAAAATCAGCTCTCGAGATGTAATTTTGCGGGGGCTCTAAAGAGGTTAAATTCAGTCATTAAGGTTATACAGAAGATCTGAAAGTGTCAATGTTCATCTCAGTGGTGCGGCTTGAAGGTAAGGGGATGATCTCTTTTCTCAGCTGGTAAATACCCCATAGATTGATGCATAATAGGCCGGCACCCGTAAGCGACATGAGAGTAAGTGCTTGGCTTTGATCGACAAAGGAAAAAAGGACAAAAGCAATGCAAGCATAGAGGTAGTAACCGCGCTTACCCCATTTTGGATGAATAAAGATTGAACACTTTAATCCGACATAGGAAAAAGAAATAATAGAAGAGTAGCCTAGGACGATTAAGAACAGCGGCATGAAATAGTGCATATAGGGAAAGTGGGCGGCTAATGCCTGTTGTACCATCATTGAAGCTGGAACATCTTGGCTCCAAATTCCCGTGGCGAGGATGAGGATCGCGGTTGTGGTGCAGACGACGAACGTATCGAGGAAAATTCCGAGAATCGAAAGACAGGCCTGTTTTTTCGGATCGCTTTGGCGCGACTCTGCGTGAATGATCGAGGCATTACCAGTACCAATATCTGCTGAATAGCACGCTCTTGTGACTCCCTGGGATAGGGCGAGCATCATTGAGCCTCCAGCAAAGCCGCCAAGAGGGGCGTGCCCCTGAAAAGCTGATTTGACAATCGCAATAAAGAGGGTGGGTAGCTTAGCTGCGTGTAGGAATAAAATCCAAGCTGTCATCGCGCAAAAAAGAGCCATGAAGATAGGGAGAATAAAGGTAGTGATCTTTCCGACCCGGTGAATTCCCCCTTTAGTAGCGTAAAGAATGGAGATGAGAAAAATAGCAATTGCCACGTAGTGATTAATGTGCCAGTTTTCAACGACAGTGTGAGTCATCACATCAAACATGTAAACCTCTGTGCCGTAAATGGCGAGGAGCAAGCAAAACAAAATCGGGAGAAAGCGGCTACGAGTAACTTTTTGGAGGTAGTACATAGGCCCGCCGTCGAATCCGCCATCTCGATTGGGTGTGCGATGCAAAATGCCCAAATACACTTCGGCATATTTAATGATCATCCCAATAAGAGCAGCAATCCACATCCAGAAGATAGCACCTGGCCCGCCTATATGAATCGCGGTGCAGACCGCAACGAGGTTGCCAATACCGATACACCCGCCAATCGAAGCGAAAAAAGCGCTTATCGGATGAACGCCCCGCCCCTTTTTTTTGTTTTTTGCTTCGCTGTAAAACGTTTTGATTGCATGCGAAAACCCGGTGATCTGAGCCCCTTTCATTTTAATTGTGAGAAAGAGTCCCATGGTCACGACTAGGGGGATGGTGAAATAACTCCATAAATAACCACTCAAGTGGTCTAGATAATCAAAAAATTGCGTCAGCATTGAGATTGTCTCACTTTGAACTTAGCCTAACTTTTGTAAAGTAGTGCAGGTTTTTAACTCAGATAGGTGGGAAAAGAGAATTTTAGGTGAGCTATCATCAGACACAACTTGGGCTTAAACTTTTCCAAGGGAATAGATTGAAATCTCGGGAAAACAGTCTGCTTAAGCCTTTTTTGCAGAGCTTGTGAGAAATCCGGGCTAACCTCTCTTTGGAATGAAGAAGAGTATGAAGAATTTAGGAAAAAATTTCAATCTAGCTGTTACTATCTGTGAGTGCAACCCATGGATATTGATTTGAATTTTTCCGTTTCAAGCATGAAAAAAATTGAAAATCCCTCTAAATACCCATAGGTCGCACTCACAGGTACTACCTCTGAGTGCGACCTCCAAGGTAGAGGAACTACTTTGGAGATCTTGTGAATTAATTAAAATTTATTTTCCGATGTCCGCAGGCTGATAGGATCGAGGAAAAAGTGATCCGAAAAGGGTCCGCCAAATGCGCTGAGATTTTCTCACTTTGAATCGGCTCGGGTATATAGTGCTTCCGGTTCAAACGCCCCCAAGAAAACTGATTTAAAGCCTCTAGATCGTATTTTTTCTTCGTCGCCCATATTAAACTTAATATTGGCTAGAATAAAAAATGCAATCTAGAGAACTTTAAATTCAGTTTGCTTTTGGGCGCTTTTGAACCGGAAGCAC
>JBCCHO010000261.1:0-2962 GCA_039028715.1 Chlamydiota bacterium
GCTAAAAAGTTGAGCAAGATGTTTTTCGAGATTTCAAGGAGATCTTGCAGGGAATGGTTGTAACCATTTCCAAGAGAGCTCCTTGGAATACTCGGAAAACAGATGCTCCAAATTTTTCCAGAGCCTTGTGAGAAATGCGGGTTAGGCAGGAGGGAAAAGAGAATTTTAGATGAGCAATTATACCACACAACTTGAGTTTTAAATAAAAAACTAGACGAGACTCCTTACTGTCTTGGAAATTGGCTCATATGGTATACTGGTACTTGCTACCGATGGATCCTCCTAGGGTGGTTTGATGAGAAAACTCCACTTGAATAAGGAGGTCTTTTGACGCCAATTTGGATATGGGTCATTTTTCTTGCTTTACCCTCACTTTTTATCAGGTTAACTATTCTCCATAGCAGACCTTCTAAGCGGTGTGCTTTGGTGATTTCCTATTTCACAGGAACTTGCCAAGATCTTTTTGTAGCCTTTGAGCAGTTTTTTTTAGTGGTTAGCTTAAAGGCTATATTACCAGCTTGGATGGGGTCTTATCTCTTTTGGATTGCGGTATGTTTTTCCGCTTTGTTGCAACTGCATCTTGTATTTGATGCTTTTCTCTATCGTAGAGCCTCAATTCGAATGGAACTATCTTTTTTTAAGCTCGTCGACGACGCCCGATTTTTTTGGGATTCAGCAAAAGAAAAGAGAATTTTCCGGTTTTTTCCTGCCGCATTGCTTTTTTGTCTCTTCCCTGCGGTGGCTTATTGGGGTATTTGGGAACATTTAGGAGGAGGAGAGCTCTTCACAATGCACTGTTTTGGCGTTGGGTTTTTGCTAGGGGCAATTGGGTTACTAGGTGCTCTTTTTTTACCGAAAAAGCTCGCCTATGCTACTGATCAGATCGTTTTCCAACACCAAGCTTGGCAATTGCGCAAAGGATGGCAATGTCTATTTCAACGCAAAGACAGGGGAGATTTAGATGCACTAATCAAGAAAAATTTTATGCCAAAAAACGAAAAGGTAGGTTATCTCTCATCTGAGTATCCGTTGCTCAAATATACGCATCGGTTTAAGGGAGAGCGTGTGTTTGACGTGACGATTGGCGATCAGGAAAAGCCCCATATTATTTTTCTTTTTTTAGAGTCTTTTCGTTCGCAAGATGTCGGAGTTTTAGGGGGAAAGTATGGCGTGACGCCCCAGTTTGACCGCCTAGCAAACAAAGGAGTGTTGTTCTCCGATTTTTATGCCAACTCGGTGCGTACATCGCGTGCTGTGGTCTCTTCCCTTTTTGGAGTTCCCTCAGATGTCGATGCTTCAGAAGTTGCGCAGCGAACTGATACGCCTTTTATCGGATTGCCCCAGCTTCTTAAGGAAGCTGGCTATGCGGCTGGCTATCTCCACAATGGACCAATTCAATTTGAAAACCAGGAAGCTTTTTTTAAAAGCCAAGACTACCAAACGATTGCTGGGCAAGATGATATTCTCCGCATGTTTCCTGAGGCTCATGCAAACAGTTGGGGTCTTCCCGATGAGTACCTAGTGCGCTATACCGTTGACTTTTTGGAAAAAAACCGCGACCAGCCGCAATTTTTAACTTTGTTTACCATTTCCAACCACCATCCTTGGAATATGCGCACAGGGCATAACCCTCCTAAGCTGCCCGATCAAATTGGGCGTGCCTATGGCAACTATCTCACAACTTTTCACTATACAGACGCTTGTTTAGGACTGTTAGTAAAAGAGCTAGAGAAACGGTGTTTAAATAGACAAGTTATTTTTTTTATGATGGGAGATCACGGGTACCCCATGGGAGAGCACGAAAATTACATTGAGCAGCGTTATCTATATGAAGAAAACATCCGGGTACCATTGCTTATTTATGCTAAAGACCGTATTCATCAGCCGCAGGTGATCAAAGCTCCAGCGAGTCAACTCGACTTGGTGCCTACTGTTATGGATCTATTGGGATTACACGGATTTAATCTATCTGTAGGAAGTTCATTGATGCGCACAATCGATTCTCGGCTCGTTTTTTTTCATAACCCCTATGTTTTTCGCAATTTTGGTTGCCGCGAAGGGCGTTATAAGTTTATCTATACACATCTTTCTCATGAAATCGAGCTTTATGACTTGCAAAAAGATCCAGCAGAAAAGCACAATTTAGCAGCTCGTGAGCCTAGTCTCGTGGGTAAATATCTCTCAGCAGTCAAAGGGTACTACCGCGCTTTTTTTCGACTTTACGGTGAAAAAAGGCTCGCTCCAACAGAAACACTTAGCTTGGAAAAAGCCCACGCTGAAGAGACTCTCGCTGATTTGTCTTAACCCTCTGTACACGATAAAAATCTCCCACTAGCCCAAGTTCACCCCTTGTAGTGTCGAATTTTTATCCCCTCACAGAGCTCCCGCGTTAGTTCATCAAAAGCGTATAAAGTCGAGGAAAAAATTTTGCTTGATAATCTTGTAATTCATAAAATGACTTCTCTAATTTCATGGACTAAGCTGAGATGTTCTCACTTTGAATCGTCTTCGGTATATACCGAAGACGACTCAATTTGCAAAAATCTCGCCGAATTTGACGGTCTCTTTTGACCGATTTTTTCCTGGGTTTTATCCACCTGCCGGATAAGAACCCAGGGAAAAAATCGATCAAAATAGCCGCGCCAAATCACCGACCTTTTTGCAGATTGAATCGTCTTCGGTATATGCTAAACTTTAAAACCAGGGCGATTGCATTTAAAATTTGACTAAACAAGATCAAAAGGTCATGCTTTTCACTTTCGTGATTATTCAAGGAGAGATAAGCATGTCTATTATAGAAGATTGTAAACACATTTATTCCCCAGGGCTTTTTCATCGTAATTTCTTTACAAGTTTAGCTCGAAAACTCTAGATAAAAGCTTCAATGTCCAGGAGTCATTCCACTTAGCTTGTCTTCTACGATGAGCTGTTCCTCGTACACTTCCAAGATCTAATTTGATTA
>JBCCHO010000262.1:0-2957 GCA_039028715.1 Chlamydiota bacterium
GAGCATTGTTGAAATACTTGAAGAGAGGCAACTTTACGTCGATAAAACATTATTTGCTAAACAATTAATTGACGAAGGGAAGCACTATTTTCTGTCGCGCCCTAGGAGATTTGGCAAATCCCTATTCGTTAACACGTTGGAGCACATTTTTAAGGGAAACAAAGAGCTGTTCAAAGAGTGCCAGATATACGAAAGTGATTACGATTGGCAAGAGCATCCCGTTTTACACTTTGACTTTTCTCAAATTGCCAATAGGACTCATCAGGAATTTTTAGCTGGATTAAACGCAGAATTAAGTAGAACATGCCAACTTAATCAAATTTCTACTGAAGGCCATTCAGTACAATTTCAGCTGAAAGTGCTCATAGAAACGCTTGCGAAACAAAATAAAGTCGTTGTGTTGGTTGACGAATACGACAAGCCGATCATCAATAACCTAGACAATCTAGAAGCTGCGAAACAAAATCGAGATCTCATGCGCGATCTTTTCGGAACGCTTAAGAGTCTTGACCAGTATCTCAAATTCACTTTTTTTACTGGGGTGAGTAAATTTTCTCAAGTTTCCCTCTTCTCAGGTCTTAACAACCTCACTGACATCACAATGAATCCTAAATATGCGGCGATAATGGGATACACGGAAGAGGAAATCAAAAGGGACTTCAAAGAACATATCCAAGAGCTGGTAAAAAAAAGGGGGAAGAAAGAATCCCATATTTTGGACGAAGTTGGAGAGTGGTATAATGGATACCGTTTTACAGAAGAAGAAGTTTCTGTTTACAACCCCTACTCTACTCTCAGATTTTTAAGCGAGCATAAGCCACAAGGTTATTGGTACAGTACAGGGACTCCTTCTTTCCTCATCGATCAGGTAAAAAAACATCCTCAATCTTTCGTTGCCTTAAAAGGTTTAAAAGTTTCCAAACCCATGCTTTCAGATATCGGCAAGCTCGATAGAATTGATTTAGCAGCGCTCATGTTTCAAACAGGCTATCTCACGATCAAAGATTACGAAGAGAAACAAAGCGCTTATTTTCTCGATTTTCCTAACAAAGAAGTCCATGATGCCTTCTTTGATTCTCTTCTTCAGGAATTTGCTGAAATCAACCCTTTTCAAGTGAGTGATAGAGGAGAAGAGCTAAGAAACTATTTAGAAGATTTTGATCTAACCTCTTTCGTCAATGTGATGAATAGCCATTTTGCTAAAATATCTTACCATTTATTTTCAAAAGCCCAAGAAGGATTCTATCAAGCTGTTTTCTTCACCTTTTTGGAGAAGTCGGGAATAACGACAATGACCGAGGTGGCAACCAATATTGGAAGGATCGATCTTGCATGTGAAATCAATAAAGCCATCTGCATCTTTGAACTGAAGCTCGATCAAGACGCGGACATCGCCTTAACTCAAGCCGAGAGGAAGAAATACCGAGAAAGGTTCTTAGGTGGGAGTAAAGCAACTTTGGTGATCGGGATTAATTTTAGCTCTGAATCTCGGAATATTTCTGATTGGAAAGGGATGCTATTTTCTCCAGAAGGAAAGCTCATCCAAGAATTTCACCCTTCTTAGATGAACCTCTATCTATGCTTATGAAACCACAGCTCATGGGATAAGCAAGTGACAGAAAAGTCCTCGGAGTAGGCAGCTTATTAGCCCTCATTTATGCTATGTTGATTGGTATACATCTGATCGCAGACTCCATTTATCCTCCACTAACACTTGAATTTGAACTTTGCAACCATGCCCCCTTAAATACGAACTTGGTAAGAAACAACGCTTTTTTTGAAACCATGCGATAGATACCTGGGGGGATATTCATAACTCTCCTTTTCTAGTTTAAAAGGAGCGTTTGATTTGGAGTTTTTGTCTTTTAGTGTCCTTCAGTTGTCATTTGGCGCGAAAAAACGACCAAATCCGGCTTAATCCAGTGGATAATTCTTGAAGCTAAACCATTGCTTTTGCTAAAACTATGGTAGATTTTTGCTGGAGTAGCTCAATTGGTAGAGCACCCGACTTGTAATCGGACGGTTGAGGGTTCAATTCCTTTCTCCAGCATTTTCTTTGGGAGTGTCGCATAGTGGCAATTGCAGCAGACTGTAAATCTGCCGACTTAGGTCTTCGCCAGTTCGAGTCTGGCCACTCCCATATAGATCTCAAGTCGTTTGATATTAGCTAATTACAAATCCTTTTTGCCGACCTATTTTCGCAAGATTCAGGTCGCTTGAGAAGGTTTTGGTGCACTTTTGGTGCACTTGCTCTCCCAAAATTCAGATTTTTCAGACCATGTGTGTAACTTTTAAGTGTGAGGAAATATACGCATGGCATCCATCCAAAAACGAAAAAACAAAGAGGGAAAAGGAGTCTATCGAGTCTACGTCCGTATAAAAGGCTCTCCCACGAAGACAGCAACATTTGCTTGCAAAAAAGAAGCTTTAGCATGGAGTAGAAAGACAGAGTTTCTTATCCAAGAAGATCTTTTAAAACCCTCTGAGACGAAGCATCAAAAACAATCCGTTGCAGATCTTATTGATCGTTATCTTCAGGATATTATTCCGCAAAAATTAAGTGATAGCCAGGGTAGAGAGAAAGAAAGAAGCATTCGAGATCAAATCACCCAATTGCGCTTCTGGAAAAATGACTCAAACAGAAATCAACAAACTACTCTGACAGGTAAGCGGTCATTTTCGCGGCGCAGTTGACCCCGCTCATTACAAGGAATACATCCTACCTTTTGTTAAAGCCCAAAGAAAGAGGATATGAAGTATTGCTTGTTAAACCCTATTATAAAAGCCTATTAAATGAGGGAACAAACTCTGACGAAGGGATCAAAGCCTCTTCAGCGCTGCTAACTTTTTTAGATCTTTATCACTTTCCTTTGCGTGGGCATGAACAGGCGGAATTTATGTTAAAGCGCGTCCCTGAATTAAAGCAGATCTATAAGAGCTGCTAATGATAAAAAGCC
>JBCCHO010000263.1:0-2917 GCA_039028715.1 Chlamydiota bacterium
CCTACCAGAGGCTTGAATTTTTAGCATACTTGAATAAAGTAGGTGAAAATTCAAGCCTCTGGTAGGGGAAGAAAGAGAATTTTAGATGAGCAATCATCAGACACAGCTTGGGTTTGAATAAAGTAGGTGAAAATTCAAGCCTCTGGTAGGTGAAGAAAGAGAATTTTAGATGAGCAATCATCAGACACAGCCTGGGTTTTAAACCTTTCCAAGAAAATAGATTGAAATGAGGCTCCTGCGCAAAATTCCATTTCGAGTGAAATTTTGCGCAGGAGCCTCAAATATTCGGGAGAAACAGGTGCTTCAAAATTTTGCAGAGTCTTGTGAGAAATCCGGGTTAGCAGATTCGCTAAAGTACTTGCTGGCTCTTAATCCACTCAAGTCGACCCGCTGGGATCTAATAGCCATGCGGCGAATGGCGGATCTTCTAGGCAATCCTCAAAACGACTACCGCTCAGTTCATATCGCCGGAACGAACGGAAAAGGGTCTGTTGCTCGTAAAATTGCCGCAACACTTTCTGCAGCGGGGTACCGCGTGGGGTGTTTCACATCGCCTCATATTGCTTGTTATCGCGAACGGATCACAATTAACGGTCAAAAAATTTTGGAAGAAGAGTTAAACCAGTGGCTCAGCGAGCTTTTTGCTTTAACTAAACGGGAACAACTAACAAACCGTTTTTTTGAACTTACGACGTTGGTTGCTTTTATCGCCTTTTCCCGATGCCAAGTGGATCTTGCAGTGATTGAGACAGGAATCGGTGGACGCCTCGATCCGACAAATATCATTTGCCCCATTGCAACTGTGATTACGACGGTCGATTTTGATCACTGCAAACTTTTAGGGCACTCACTTGACGCAATCGCAATAGAAAAGGGCGGGATCATCAAAGAAAAAACGCCAGTGATTCTTGGCCCCCGCGCTGACTTTCCCTCTATTGTATCGATGGCTAAAGTAAACCAAGCGCCGCTCTATCCATTAACTGATCTATGCGAGTTAGATTCAGAGCGAGAAAACCAAGCGATTGCAGCTCAAACACTCGAAGTGATAGCAGCTGATTTTCCGGTACGCCCAGAGCATCTCGCTGTTGGTATGGCTGCAACGTTGCCGTGTCGATTTGAGATCGAGCGCAACGTCATTTACGATGTTGCTCATAACCCAGCGGCTTTTCAAAGGCTATTTGTAAAGATAAAGCGCTTGTTTCCCAATCGACCTATCCACTTAATCCTCGCTTTTTCAAAAGAGAAAGAGGTCAAGTGGTGCTTAGACCAGATTTTGGCCAACATTGCCGATCTTTACCTTGTTGTATCCGATCATCCGCGACTGTTAAAAGCCGTCTACGTCAAGCGCTTAGTAGAAATGCGCATTGCTCCAGGGCTTTCGGGCGACTTTCTTGGAAATATCCATGTTGGTGAGAATGACGAATTGGTTGCGTTGGCAAAAAGGCAAGCTAAGCTCGATGAGGGGGTGATTCTCGTAGCGGGCTCTTTTTATATTATGGAAGCTGTCAAAAAGGCGTTTCGAACTTGAGGTTTAACCCGCATTTCTCACAAGGCTCTGGAAAAATTTGGAGCCTCTGTTTTCCGAGTATTCCAAGAAGCTCTTTTGGAAATGGTTACAACCATTAATTGAAAATCCCTCTAAATACGGGATAGGTCGCACTCACAGGTATTATTCGGCTGAAGATATAAAACTTATAATGACTTTCAAGCTGTTATCTGCTTATGACTCGAGCTGCGCTGTAGTTGAGTCCTATGTGAAACAGTACTGTTTGCGTTACAGCTTGAATAGCTCCATATAGGTCTTTGCTCATTTCTATTTTTCCTCCTAAAATTATGCCACACAGCTTGGGTTTAAAGCTCATCGATCTCAGCAAACATCATATTAATCTCTTCTGGTGAAGGGTAAAAGAAGATGTCATCACCTTGAGCTAGCTCATTGGCGTAGCCGAGAATAGCTTGAATGAAGTGGATCAGGTTTTCTCGGTGAGCGTTAAGGTCAGAAGTAGAAACAGCAGCGACTTCTTCTGCGCCCATTGCGAGAAGGTGCTCTTGAAGCCGTTTTTTTTGACTAGGTGTCAGCTGATTGAGAAGGCGTTGGCCGCTTTGAATCTTATTGCCGTAAAAAAAGTAGGCCACTTCACAAAGTGTTAAAGCGAGATTTCCATTTGCCTGCTCTTCTTCTGCATGACGGGATCGTAGTCCAATACAAGTGTTGCCTTTAGGCGTTGCTTCCGCGTCTTGACCGCGCAATTTCTGTAAGATCACCTTGACATAGCGGCGGTTTTCTGAGCTTAACGCATGGTGGTACCAAAGCATTTGCACCTTTTTTTCGAGCGACTGCTCTTTAGCAGCTTTTATTTCAGCTGATTCATCAGAGTTGTTCAAATCAAGCGCAGCTTCGAAAATTTCATCGATTTCGTTGTTGACGGCAAAACTTTCTAGTTTCCCGTAGAAAGAGACGAGTTTTTCGTGCTTTTCTGGGCAAGAAGCGCGGTCTTCAAGCTGATCGATCTTTATCGCAATCTTTTGTAAGCTTTTTGGGCTAACAACGGAAAATGAAAGAGAGCTTTCAACAGACTCTATTTCTGCGTCGTCTTGAAGAAAATGAGCATCAATAATTTTACAATTAGACATAATTTTCTCTTTAGTTATTTTTATAAACTTAATTTTATGCGGCAACAGGTTTGAGAACATGTCAAACTCAAAGCATAGGTTTTTATGCGCTGATGTTGATATGCGCCAGAAAAGCTTTTAGCTAAGTAAAATCTTTTTGTGAAAAGGCTTTTTTGTTGTCACTAATTGCTAAAAACCGTGGATTCAGCAGTTTTGCTACCAAAGTTGATTTCATCTGCTTACAATAAAAGCGATTGATTGCATGAGCCGTTAAATATAAACCCACCTGAAGCTGCCAAACCAG
>JBCCHO010000264.1:0-2903 GCA_039028715.1 Chlamydiota bacterium
CGAATTTCACTCGAAATGGAATTTTGCGTAGGAGCCTCATTTAAATCCAAATTATTTTTTAATGCGGTGTGCCTTGCATCACTTCAAGGTGAGAAAAGGGCTAAAAAAGGGGACTATCTGGTAAAAAGGATTGATCTAAAGGAGATAAAGCGTAGTAAAATCTTTAGAACCAGAAGGAATTTCGCTTAAAACCCAAGCCCGCGTCTGATGATAGTTCAGATAAATTTTCTGGTTTTTTTACCTATCTGAGAGCCTCCTGAGACTTGAATTTTCAGCATAGCTGAATAGAGCAGGTGAAAATTCAAGTCTCAGATAGGTAGGAAAAGAGAATTTTAGATGAGCTGTCATAAGACGCGGGCTTGGGTTTAAAAACCACTTTACCGCCTTTTCTCACAACTTGGATTTAAAGCTATGATTTTAAAGCGTCGATCTGTCATTGGGATGGTCGAGGAAAATGGTCGCTTTCGGCTTGCGAGCTTGATCATCAGTCGAAAAAAAATAGAAATCGACTTTTTAGCATGCAAGAAAACTCTCGAAATGCTTGGCGATTTGAGAAAAGATCAAGCAATGGTGGTCACAGGCATCACAGGCAACCATTTGCTGATGCGGAACCTTGAAAGTCCTTTAAGGAAAAAAAGAGCCTTACACAAGACATTTCCTTTTCAACTTGAAGCTGCTATTCCGTATGCATTAGATGATGTTGTTGTCAAGCCGATTTACAGTGTGGAAAATGAGGAAACAGTTGCGCTTTTTTTTGTCGTACCTAAAGAATGCTTAACTGAACATATCGAATGGTGGGAAAAAGTCGATCCGGAATATGTATCGGCTGTTCCGATGGCGCTGTATCGCTTTGGGCGATTTGCTTGTCCCACCGCTAAATCTTATTTTATTGTCCACATAGGAAAAAGAGAAACAGAGATCGTATCTGTTGTCGACGCAAAGATACACCGCAATGTCGCGTTATCTCTGGGAGCAGACTCTTTTTTAGATGCCTATTTGGAGGAAAGCCAACCTAGTGCTCAAAAAGGCGAACAGATTAAAGCCGTCGATTTAAATCAAGTGAATCGAGACGCCGTTCCTAAATTGAGCTCTTTACTTGACCGGTGGGAAAAAGAAATAGGGCGGGCGCAAAGCTTTTTAGCTGAAAAGTGTGAGGGAAAAATGCTGGACCAAGTGTTAGTGACAGGAGAGGTCAGCGGGACTTTTCAGTTGGAGAAATGGCTTTGTAATCATCAATTATCTGGGTTGTCTTTTCTTCATGTTGCCAATGACCGCGAGTATGATGCTGAAGCATTGAAGCATTATGCCATTCCCATTGGGCTCGGTTTGGATGCGGCGAAAGATGATAAAATGAGCGTCCAATTTAGACAAAGTCATTTTGCGTCGCCCAGATTGCTAAAAAAAACAAAGCGCAAGCTTGCCCAAAATATGTTGTTTTGTTGCGGGCTAGTCGCGCTCGTTTTTTTGGGAATGCACTTTTCTTTTAAAGAGCAAAAGCGGGCTCTGCATAAAAAACTCGATGAAATGGTAAGCTATTACGGTGAGCAGTTGCCGGCACTCAAAAAAGAAAAAGGGTGCGACTCCCTTGGAAAGAGGATGCAACGCATCGACGCGCTTCTTAAGCGTTACCAAAAAAGTGACAAAATCTTTACCACACCACCGCTTGTTACGCAGCTGCTTTTTTATCTCGCTACGCACCCACAGCTTAATCGCGCAAAAGAAAGCCAAAAAATAACAATCGAATCGATTGATTATGAATGGCCTTCACCTACTACTGACCCTGCATCACAGCATCAGGAACAGATTTGGGTGAAGCTGGTTTTTCATTCACCTCAAGCTGAGTGGGCGCGAGAGTTTCACGATGCGATTGTTGAAGATGCTAGCATCGTCGATGAGGAAGGAGCTATCGACTGGAACCGCAAAGGAGATTACTATGAGGTGGCTTTTCATCTTAAGGGATAAATGGGAACAGTGGAAAGAACACTTGACATCTAGTCATTTGAGTATCGATAAGCTCATCCAAGCTCCCTGGGCAATAGGCGCTGTTTTTCTTGCATTGCTTAGTCCTTTTATCGGGGCTTTTATGCACTTGTGTAACGAGCAAAACCAACTTTCGGCTCTGTCTGAGCAAGTACACTGCATGCCATTGAAAATGGAACGCGCACTTGAAAAGCAACGGGAAAGGCAGATCTTTGTCAAAAAGTATGGTGAAGCACAAGAAGACTATTTAGAGCATGTTTTTAAAGAGAAGGTATTTTTAAGTTCTGAAGTAGAGATACTGCGAGAGTTAGAGCAAATGCCGGCATGTGCTTCTTGCTTAGAGATCGGGAAGCGATTGTCTTATCTGAGAAATAAAAATAAGCTGATTTTTCGGCGGGTGAGCCAACAAAGCATAGGGGAGATCAGAGAGCAGCTTTGGAAGCAATGTCGTCCAATCGAGGTCGACCAAAATGATTTGAAGTCTTTGCTCGTTAAAATTGAAGGAGAAATGCCCAATAAACCTCAATTGGCGATCAGCGCCTTTCATTTAAAGCGGAATTCAATTGCTGGTAGAGAAAGCTATACTCTTGAAATGGAGATCATTGAGCGCACTTTAAACCCAACCTAAGCCCGAGTTTGCCGCGTATAGTGCCTAATATGTCAATTTACAAAAAGCAGTTCTCAAGTCAAAATCATCAAATTTCCCTTCGAAAGCGATTTTTGCGCGAGGAGCCTCTACAAGGAGTGAACTTGGATTTTTAGAGTGGGCGCATTCACAGGTAATACCTGTGAGTGCGACCTATGGGTATTTAGAGGGATTTTCAATTTTTTTCATGCTTGAAACGGAAAAATGGGCACATACTTGGATAAAGTAGGGGCCATTTTTCCGTTTCAAGCATGGTAAAAAGAAAAATTCAAATCAA
>JBCCHO010000265.1:0-2903 GCA_039028715.1 Chlamydiota bacterium
AAAAATTTGGAGCATCTGTTTTCCGAGATTCCAAGGAGCTCTTTTGGAAATGGTTACAACCATTCCCTGCAAGATCTCCTTGAAATCTCGAAAAACATCTTGCTCAACTTTTTAGCAGAGCTTGTGAGAAATACGGGTTAGAATCAATGAAGCGATTTTTGCGCAGGAGCCTATTTTGGAAATGGTTACACCATTCCCTGCAAGATCTCAATTAGAAATCTCGAAAAACATCGGGCTTGGGTTTTTAGCATGGTAAGCGTTCAAAGGCGGGTCACTCTCTACCGAATAAAATCGCTTGGTTAGCGGTTTTCGCCCAAGAGTTCGAAAGCAGCAGCGATGATTTTATCTGGAGCCAAATGAGTCAGGCAATCACTTGTTCCACTATTGCCACACCCACGGCAGTAACAAGGGCGACAAGATACTGTTGGAACAATCACTCGGCTTTTGGCGTTGCGCCAAGGAGCCCAGTTTCGATCACACGTCGGGCCAAAGACCGCAACAACCGGTTTTTTTAAAGCGCTCGATAAATGTACAGTGACAGAATCTACTGAAATCATCAGCTCGCTTTGTGCGAGAACAGCAGCTAATTCTTTGAGCGAAAGACAGCCAGATAAGTCAAGCACCGGAATCGCGTTAATCTGAGCTCTTACAGCAGCGTTATAAGCGATCTCAAGCGGATCTTTACTGGCTGTTAAGACCACTTGTTTCCCTTTTCGATATAGCGCTACGATGACCTTAGCCACAGTAGCAGGGGGAAGAGATTTAAACATCCACCGCGAGACGGGATGAATATGGACATAGTGACCTGGTTGCAGTTTTGCGCTAGCTAATTTTTCTCTTACGCTAGCCATCGCCTCCTCTGGCAAGTGAAAAAAAATCTCGCGTGTAGCACGGTCGGGAAAAAGTCCTAAACACCGCAAAGCATCCAAGTTTTTCTCCACGGTGTGCCTTGGATACGGCCCATGATCGATCAAGTGGGTGAAAATGCTTTTCTTCCGCCACATCCCCTTTCCCTGAGGATTGTAACCTACGGCATAGCGACATCCCGACATTTTAGCCGCCAAAGCGCCCCGATCTCCCTCTGTCAAATTGATCACAAGGTCATAGCGCTTACAGCGCATGTTCCAAAGTAGTTGCGCCTCTTTCTTTAGCCGTTGATGCAAAGCGAGTTTTCTCCAGCTTCGGCAACAAAGCAAATAGTCATTAATTGCCGGATGCCCTAAAAGCATTGGAAGCGTTTCCCCATAAAGATAAGCATCGATTTCCAAATGAGGGAATGAATACTTGAGCGCTGAAAATACCGGCGCAGCTAAAAGAACATCGCCATGATGGCGCAATTTGGCAACCAAAACTTTTTTAATCGTATGAAAGTCGATCCACTGCTTCGACACTTAGACCTCTTGCTAGTGACACTCTCAATCTTTAAAGAGGATGAGCCTATAACCCAAGCTTACGTCTTATGATGATTCATCTAAAATTCTCTCTTCCCTATCTGTCTAACGGCTTGAATTTTCACCTACTTTATTCAAACTCAAGTTGTGTGATATAATTGCTCAGATCAATTTTCTGTTTGTTTACCTGCCAGTATATCACACAACTTGGGTTTAAAATTATTTATTGATATTCAAATCAAAAATTTGCTATAATCATAGTTATGAACAAGCTATTGCGCAAGAAATTTTTGGTTAGAATGTTAATCAAAGTCTCATGAGGCTCTTCGCAAAAAGCGGTTCTCAAGGACAAAAGCGCGAATTTCACTCGAAATGGAATTTTGCGGGAAGTCTCTCATAATATTTTTTTAAAAATCTCGATTTGAAAGCGAAAAAACTTCAGCTTGCAACTACAATTCTTTAAAAAATGACTATTTCATCGCCCCATTCCCCTATCATAAAAAATCAGTCCTTAGTTCCGCCTAATTTCCAAGCTTCAGACAGCCCAACTTCCGTCGTTGTCAAAATCTCGGAGCAAGCTATCCATGAAAATTTTAGCTCCCAAGAGCTCGGAAGAATGAAAATTAACCCCAATGACAAGGTGAGTGAAAGAAGGTTTAGCATTGTCTTACAAACTGCCAAAGATTCTAGTCTTAAGCAAGATAATAGCATACAATTTTCACAAAAAAGAGCATCTTCAATTACTTCTACTAACCAGCTAAAGCCGCTCTCTCTTAAGCAAGACTCTCGAATTCGGATTCGACCCACAACAAAACGCCCTTATTCTCAATCTTTTTGCTTTAAAAGCTGCCAAAAAGTGAATCTATGGTGTAACGGTTGCTTTCTCTCAATAGGCACCCACCTTTCTATTTGCTGCTTCTCTTTTACCTCCCGGTGCTGTTCCTGCTGGACCAAATGCAGATGTAAATGTAGAAACCTGTGAGTGCGACCTTATGGATATTGATTTGAATTTTTCTTTTCCCCATCCTTGAAACGGAAAAATGGCCCCTACTTTATCCAAGTATGTGCCCATTTTTCCGTTTCAAGCATGAAAAAAATTGAAAATCCCTCTAAATACCCATAGGTCGCACTCACAGGTAGATAGTTGCTCTTCTTTGTGAGGAAGCGAAGAGGCGGGATAAAAGGAACTGTTCATATGTTCACGAACAGGTCGTCTGTCGTCACCTACTTAGTCACCTGCCTTAATTCCAAGGGAGCATGGTAGATGACTCATGGAGAATCCAATCAAATTGTCAGATTTGAAATCACAGGATAAGAAATCAACTATTACTTTTCAGTATTAGAGCAATGCATAGACATAGTGCTATTAAATAATTGTGATCATGAATACTGAGCAGGCTAGTTGACAGGCCTCCAGGCACACCAGTAGAGGGAGCCTTCTGCTCACTCAGTGGTAGGGAAGAGATCGGTTCTGTTTGATGCTTGCATCTGATTGCTTTCCGCCATTTTGTA
>JBCCHO010000266.1:0-2853 GCA_039028715.1 Chlamydiota bacterium
AACCTATCCGTAAATGAAAATCTTCTTGCTTTTCACTCTTTCTGCATCTTTCTGGAAGCTGATTTGTTACCCTTGTCTCATGGACAATGTGTACAAATCAGCTTCCAAAAATTTGCTAGAAACCTGGTAGAAACCAAAAACATTTTCATTTACGGATAGGTTCATAGGTCGCACTCACAGGTAATAATATTTTTTTAATCGCCTAAACAAAAATCTTGATATCTTCTCATGCGGTTACAATGGTATATCCCCGTTTTTTGTAGGTCAGGTAGTGTTCTTTAACAATTGGGTTTTGTGGTAACGAGAGATCTTCAAACTCGTAGATTTGGGAAAAAAAGTGATCGGTATTGGCCACGGGGTCTGCGGTGAGGTTAAAAATCGTATGTGCTTGGTTGGGGTTGGCTTCTTTTGTCGCTGTCAAAGTGATTAAAGTATTGCAAGGCCGATCGTGAATGGCGTGGGGCAAAAAGCTATCAGCTGGATAGCGCCAAAGTAAAAGGTCGAGATAATCTAGTGCTGGTTGATTGGGTAAGCGAAATAGAAGGGGCGTACTTTTCTCAAAATATTCGGTGGCTTTTGCAACGAGCAGATCGCGCTTCATTGCGTTTGACTGCACTTGGAGGAAGGTGATGCGAATCTGCTTGGCATCACTCATTGCTTTTCCTCTTGTTGTCCCGGCTCGAAAATTCCACAGGATAAAAGAAACTTAAATAGATCTTCAGTTGAAACATCTACAGATTGGATGTCTTGTTTGGCGTACATCACTAAAAACCCTGAAATTGGATGAGGAGAAGTCGGAATGAAAACCGATTGTAGTTCTTTGCCTTTTAGCCGGTCATCACTTTCTTCTCGCTTAGTGACTGCAGCGGGTGGGAGCCCAGAAATAAGCCCCATTGCGCGGGTTTGTGTATCGGGGAAGGGAACGACAGCAGTTCCTTTAAATAGATTGTTCTTGCCTTCTTTTAGCGCATTTTTGGTGATGTCGTTCATAATTCGATAAATCGTTTTGATCATGGGGATTTTATTGAGTAAAGCGCGCAGTGCTTTGACAATTGGGGCGAGAATAAACCGTCGGCCAAGTAGGCCGAGAATAAAGATGCATGCAACAAGGAGAATAAGTGCAAGCAAACGGCTGACAATGACGAGAATCCAATGATGGGTGCTGCTGACAGCAAAGCCGTGTGATAAAATAAAAGATTTGGTCAGTCCAACAAAAGGAGCGGTGATGAGGTCGAGAATAAAGAGAATAATAAAAATTGTGATTGCGATGGGAAGCAAAGTAGCAAGGCCAGCGAGGAATATTTTTTTCATACGGTCTCTTTTTCGGAAACTTTTTGTGCGTGTTCAGGAGTAATCACTCCAGCAGAGACGATATACTTGATTGCCTCTTCAGGTTTTAAATCGAGGTAAATCAGGTCTTCTTCTTTATACATTAGGAGAAAGCCTGTGGTCGGGTTCGGTGTCGTCGGAATGAGAACAGAAACGAGGGGTGCCTTTGCTTTTTCTGTACAAGCGGTGGGAGAATGACGCGACACAAGGCCCATAACATACGAGTCGGGTTTTGGGAAAGGAACCATCACAACTTGTTTAAATGAGGTGCGGTCAGTTACGAAGATCGTCTTAATAATTTCTTGCGTTGTTTTGTATACCTTGTTGATCAGCGGGATCTTATGGAGTAGTTTATCGCTCAAGGAAAGGAGAGCTTTAAAGAAAAACCAGCGCGCGATCAAACCCAATAGAAGAGTAAAGAGAAAAAGGCAAATGAGGATGAGCAACTGGCTGAGATAAGTGACGATTTGTTCTTGAGATAATAAGAGAAATCCCTTGTTTAAGATCTGAAATTCTCTTAAGAAACTCGATACAACGCCAATAAACGGTTTGGTCAGAAAATTGACGATAAAAACTACAATGGCAATTGTGACAGCGAGGGGAAGAAGAATGACGAGCCCTGTGACAAAATACTTTTTCATGTTGATCCAATGACACTCTCGATTTCTAAGGGGATGAGCATCTAAACTGATGACTGAAAGTGACCTATTGTTTACGCAAAACGCTCAAAAGACTAGTTGTTTATTTTCTTAAATAATTATGCACGCGACACGTTTTCATCTCAATACCTTAACTCGGATTTCTTGCGAGGCTCTGGAAAAATTTGGAGCACTTGTTTCCCCGAACATTCCGATCTATTTTGCAAATTGAATCGTCTTCGGTGTATACCGAAGACGATTCAATTTGTAAAAATCTCAGCCGGAGCAAAAGGTCAAGGCATGCGCCTTGACCTTTTACATAATACCTGTGAGTGCGACCTATTTTTCCCTTTATCATCTACATAAAATGTCATCTTTTTTGGATCAAAGCTCGAACAGCTCTATGGAGCTGCTCTTCACTTTGATTCAAAAAATCTTAAGCCTTTTCATGTAGTAGATATTGATCTAGAAAAGTTCTTCGACAATGTCAACCATGATAGGCTAATGTCAAAACTGGCTGAGAAGGTGAAGGACAAGAGCATATTACTCTTAATCCGGAAATACTTACAGGCAGGAATGATGATAGAAGGGTTAGATCAGAAGAGAACAAAAGGCACACCACAAGGATCTCCACTAAGTCCGCTCTTAAGCAACATCGTATTAGATGAATTAGACAAGGAGTTAGAAAAAAGAGGTCATAAATTTTGTCGATATGCAGATGACTGCAATATCTATGTCCGAAGCTCTAAAGCCGGAGCAAGAGTTCTCAAGAGTATAGATAAATATATCAATACGAAGTTGAAGCTGAAAATAAATAGGGAGAAAAGTACAACAACCTTCGCATGGAAGAGGACTTTTCTAGGTTATTCTTTCCTAGGGATAAAAA
>JBCCHO010000267.1:0-2816 GCA_039028715.1 Chlamydiota bacterium
AAAAATTTGGAGCATCTGTTTTCCGAGATTCCAAGGAGCTCTTTTGGAAATGGTTACAACCATTCCCTGCAAGATCTCCTTGAAATCTCGAAAAACATCTTGCTCAACTTTTTAGCAGAGCTTGTGAGAAATACGGGCTAGAAGACCGTTTTAAAAATAATGGACTCACTGTTTGTAGAGAACTATCAGTGGTTGAAAGGAAGGCTCCAGAAGAAATTATGGAACAAAAAGATGATCAGTAAATTAGTCATACTAGAAGGAACAAGGGGTACGTGTATAATACATGTACCCCAAGTATTTGCTCCCCTTTCTTACAGGTCAAAATCAAGGCTGGACTCCAGTTGCTTAACAAGCTTCCAGTCAATAGTTCGCACAAAAGGTTTGTCTCATCAAACGACCGTTTTCTTAACACGGGAAATCAGAATAAATTTTTGCCGGTTCTTCTAGAATGGATAAAATATCAATAGCGCAAAAGACTTTATCTCGCTTGTTGCCACCAATTTTGTGAATGATATTTTCTCTAATCAGCTTTTGAACTCCACGCTCAGCAGTGCTATAGGCAATATCAAGGTCTTCTGCGATTTTTTTAATTGTTAAATACGGATTTACAGCAAATTGTTCTACAATATCCATAGCTACATGAGAAGCGTTGCTTGCAACCTGCAACTTCCATTTATCAAGCAAGCCATTAATCCTTTCGGCACGAGACAATGCATCCTCAGATTGTACCGCAACCCCATTCAAAAAGTAGGCCAACCATTCATCCCAAGATCCTTTGCTACTAACGTTGAGCAACTGTTTATAATATTCTTCGCGCGTAGCTTCAAAAAAAGCACTTAGATAAAGCATGGGAGATGGCAACATTTTTTGTTCAATCAATAATAGCGTTATGAGCAAACGCCCAACCCTACCATTCCCGTCTAAAAAGGGGTGGATAGCTTCAAACTGATAGTGACACATTGCAATGTGAACTAATGCGGGCAACTGCCGATTATGCAAAAATTTCTCCAAATCACTCAAACAATCCATAAGATAATCGACAGGAGGAGGGACAAATTTCGCAGTACTCAAGGTACACCCAGGAGTTCCAATCCAATTTTGACTTTTTCTAAACTCGCCAGGCGTAGCGTGTGATCCCCTAACCCCTTGCATGAGCTGATAATGGATCTCTTTGATTAATCTGACCGATAAAGGCAACTCACTAAGACGTTTTATCCCAAAGTCTAAAGCGATGATATAGTTCTGCACCTCTTGTAAATCGTCCAGATTTTGATTAACAGGCACACCAGCATTATGAGCCAAGACTTCACCAATGGTCGCATGTGTCCCTTCTATCTTACTAGACAATACCGCCTCACGTGTAATAAAAGGACGCATTAATAGGTGAGGATTAGGCAACTTGTTGCCTTCTCCAGCAAGCTTGCCAAGAACATATCCTGCTCTAGACAAAGAGTTTATTAATTCATTATTCCAATCAATCTTTGGGGGTAATGGGTTGGGCACATAAGCTGTATAACCCGTTGATGATTGGATCACTTTTCCGAAAGAATCTTGCTCTATATCCATAAACCTAAAAACCTACTAGAGAAAACAAAATCACTAGAAAGTATAGTCATTACTCTCGAAAAAGTCAACTTTCGATAATAAAAAAGTTTTTAACTATTAAGAGAGAGGATAAGAACGGTTGATATTATCGAATGCATCAATTTTCGATAACAAGATGTCGTTTATTTTTCCCGATAGATTGTATACCTAGAAACCCCTAACACCCTAGCGACAGCAGAAACACCTCTCCCCTCTTTCAGCAAACTATACATCAACTCTCTTTGCTCCTCACTAATCGATTTGGGTCGTCTGCCCTTTCTACCTTTTTTGCGAGCAGCTTCAAGGCCAGCACGCGTCCTTTCCTGGATAAGCTCCCTTTCGAATTGTGCTAGTGCTCCGAAAATATGGAAAATGAGCACCCCACCAGGATGAGTCGTATCAATCCCCTCTGTCAGCGACTTGAACCCAACTCCCCTTTTCTTCAAATCCCCAACAATCCGAATCAAATCCTGCAAAGATCTCCCTAGCCGATCCAGCTTCCAAACAACAAATATATCGTTCTTTTTCAAAAAGTCTAGCGCTTCTTTGAGCTTGACGCGATTCGAATCTTTCCCTGAAGCTTTCTCCTCAAACAAATGACGCTCATCAACTTCCGATTCGAGCAAGGCATCAATTTGCAGTTGCGGATCTTGGTCAAAAGTCGAAACTCGCGCATAGCCAACAAGGATTCCTTTTTTCTTTGCCTCTTTTTTTCTTTTCATGTTGCAAAAACCTCAATTTTGCCTTTTGCTACACTCTATAAAACGCACATAGTTTTTGCAACAGGTTTTTTGGGGGTTGTCACTGGCCAAATTATTTGGCATGATTTTGTTCACAATAAATGGCATTATCTATTAGCTTTTTTGTCCATAAATAATGATGCTACCAAGTCATTCTCAAGACTTTCCTTAATTGAAGACTTAATCCCATTTCTTGAACTAACTTGTAAACAGTTGATCGTCCGATTTTCATTTCACATGCAATATCCTTAGCTCTAGCTCCAGATTCATATAGTTGCTTAAATTTGTCTCTATCAATGGAACGTTTTCTCCCGAACTTCACTCCCTTTTTCTCAGCTTTCAAACGCCCTTCCTTAGCCCGTATTTCTCACAAGCTCTGCTAAAAAGTTGAGCAAGATGTTTTTCGAGATTTCAAGGAGATCTTGCAGGGAATGGTTGTAACCATTTCCAAAAGAGCTCCTTGGAATCTCGGAAAACAGATGCTCCAAATTT
>JBCCHO010000268.1:0-2804 GCA_039028715.1 Chlamydiota bacterium
ACTTTACCGAAGAGGAACGAGAAGCGTATGAAAGCCATCTGAAATGGCTGCGGATAGAGTCAAGCACGCTAAAGAAAGCAGAAGAAAAAGGGCGAGAAAAAGGAAGAGAAGAGGGCCTAAAGGAAGGGGAAAAAAGGGGACGTGAAGAGGGGCGTAAAGAAGGTGAACAAAAGGGACGTGAAGAGGGGCGTAAAGAAGGTGAACAAAAGGGACGTGAAGAGGGGCGTAAAGAAGGTGAAAAGAACAAAGCTGTTGCAATAGCAAAAGAGCTGCTGGGAATTGGGATGTCGCTCCCACGGGTTGCTAAGCTGACAAATCTCGCTATCGCGGATATAGAGGTTTTGGATAGAGCAAGCACTAAAAACAGCTAAATATGACGATACCCAAGCCAACTCAACCTGCAAAAATAGACGTGATTGGGTGCAGTTATTTTAGAGAGGACACGCGGGAATCCTCATCTCCTTTAGGGGATTGAGATGAAAGCGTGCCCCTATTCCCCTTCTAGGGCTAACCAAAGAAGAAGCCCGCGGATACGGCCAAAACAAGAGATATTGGCATCTGGCAAATGTTTACCGGACTCGGTTTTTAATGAACAAAGCGTACTGGGAAAAGATGGGTTATAGAGGGTTGGAGTGGAACATTGGAAAAGCAACGTAATTTTTTACCAACCGCCTTGGTACGGATCCGTATGCCAGGTGGTGTGAGGGGACGGGTCTCTCAAGACCCTCCTAATCGATCGCAATTTTTCTTTGAGTTCTTATCCGGCAGGTGGATAAAACTCAAAAGACCTAAATTTCGATTTAGGGGTGTTAAAGCCTAAAATTTTTCGGGGATTGCCTGTTTTCCGAGAGCTTGGCTCGATTTAAATCGCCTAATATAAGTTGTTTATAAGGAGAATGCTATGGACATAAAATATACCCGTTCCCATGAATGGGTTCGGTTGGATAAAAAAGTGGCAACTGTAGGAATTTCAAATTATGCTCAACAAGAGCTTGGAGAAGTTGTTTATGTCGAACTGCCCAATTTAGGTTTAGAAATCAAGGCTGGAAGTGAGCTTGCCGTTGTCGAATCGACTAAAGCAGCAACAGATATTTACAGTCCCGTTTCTGGCAAAATCATCCGTGTCAATGAAGCGCTGCAAGAGAATCCGTCGCTAATCAACAAGTCAGCTGAAAAAGAGGGGTGGATTGCCATCATTGTGCTTGCCCAGCCTAGTGAGTGCGATGTTTTTCTCTCAGGGCGCGACTATTTATGCGAGCTATCATAGTCGACCTTGAAAAACTAAGAATGCCGCTGGTTATCAGAAATTTTCCTGATAAAAACACTCATCTTAGCTGAAAATTCAACTCTTGGGCAGGTAAAAAAACAGAAAATTTATCTGAGCAACTCTGCCACATAACTTGGGTTTCAACTATATCCGTGACTTGTCGGTAAGGATCAGCATAAGGAGTTAACTTTTGTCAACCCTAAGTTGTATAAAAAATTTTTTGCAGAATGAAAAAGCGCCCGAATACGCAGAGTGGTGTGGGGTTTTTATCGGCTTTTATGAGTGAAACTCATAACTACGTCTGATTTTTCATATCCTGGGGTTTAAGTGCGATAATGCTTGCATTGAACTTGATTAGATCGCTACTTAGAGCATTACTTGACCATGTTATGTAGTTTAAAACATGTCCATCAACCTCTTTGAGGAGTTCAAGGCTAACACCGTGCCAAAGACCTTGGTCTATTTGCAAAGAGTTGATTGCGCAGAGAAGTTGCTCGTAGGTGTCGACAGCTTTTTTTATAGATAAGACATTTAACTCTTTTGCAGCTTGCCAGACTTGGGGAATAAAAGGTAAGCTCTTCTGTCCTATTAAATAGCACTCATCGCCAAAAGTATATTCTTTATTTTCGAGATCTACTCCAATAAGGGTAGGGGGGTTGTTCTTCAGAAAAGTTTGAAATTCTTTCCAGCTCAGTTGGATCTCAGCGCTAATCTTAGGGTTAATGATCTCAAAGTTTTCTTTTAAGATCTCCTCTTTTTTATGCAAGGGTAAACCTCGGTTAATTGAGGTAACTTGAAAATAAGCAGAGATCTGTTTGCGGAATACAAGAGCTAAGAAGCCAATGACGACTATTGCAATGCTATAGGGATAACTACGAGCGAAAGTGCAGGGCTTGATTACACATTGAGAAAGTGATGATAAGCAAGGGGATTTAGTGATTGGACCAATGGTTGTCATAAACAGGCCCCTTTTGGATAGTGGCTTTTCACTCAACTTGAGTTTAAAATGCAGTTTAGTGAGAAAATTTCAGCGAATTTAGCGGTCTCTTTTTCCTCGATTACTATCCGCAGGCTGATAGTACCTGTGAGTGCGACCTATGGATATTGATTTGAATTTTTCCGTTTCAAGCATGAAAAAAATTGAAAATCCCTCTAAATACCCATAGGTCGCACTCACAGGTAGTAATCGAGGAAAAAGCGCTCGAAAATGTTCGCGCCCAATCACCAACCTTTTCTCACTTTGAATTGCTTCGAATATGCACTAAATTATTTTTTTTTCAAAGAAACTTTTTAAAAAATCTGAACAAATGCAGTAAATAAAAATAGTTTTAAGACCCATAAAACACCTCCTTTATCAATTTTTCAGGAGGGCTATCCTGCCACAGTTCATTTTAGGGTGTTATATTGCTTCTGAAAAATTTTTGAAAAGCTCTTCGGAGCTTCCCTGCAAATTTTCAGAAACAGTCTGGGTTTAAACCGAAGAACCTATCCGTAAATGAAAATCTTCTTGCTTTTCACTCTTTCTGCATCTTTCTGG
>JBCCHO010000269.1:0-2781 GCA_039028715.1 Chlamydiota bacterium
CGAAGCTCTTTTTCAAGCTTGCTTGTAGAGGTAAGGGAAGACCCAAATACATAAAGCAGTCAAAAAGAATTCGTGGTGATTCTGAATTTGTCAGTGCTGGATCAGAGGTTTTTATAGCATGTGCCACATCGCCAGAATATTCTATGTATGATTCGAGTAGAGCTACCTTTTCTAATATCCTATCTAGTTTTATTTCTAAATATTTGGGAAACAAAAAAGGGCATTTGTCAGACATCGATAGGGAGATCAGAATGGGGCTAGCTAAGAAAGAAGCCCCTCGCTCTACGACAGGACTCACTAAAAAAGTCTTCTTCTCTCCAAAGATAAAAAGAAAACCCTTGGATGAGCAAACTGAAGAAAAGTGGTGGGACGCTTTACAAAATGGAGGAGAGAAGACCGTAAAGCACATTCTAGCGCATTACAACGTTGATGTCAATACTAAAGACAATGACGGAGAAACCCCTTTGTACTACGCTGCAAGATATAACAGCATAGAAGTAGCCGAGATCTTAATAGCCAAAGGTACGGATGTCAATGCAAAAAACAAGAAAGAATGGACACCTTTGAACCTCGCCGCAGATGCTGACAAGAGCATAAGAAACAATAAGAACAAAACGCCCCTAGATTTAGCTAGAAAATGGCATCGAAAAGAGATGATTGGCTTGTTGAAGTGAGGAGGGGATACTTAGCATTTTTGGGCTTTAAGTCTTTTTACAAAGGGGAAGAAAGCGTATGCTTCTGTCAAACAAACAGCAGCTAAATCTCTCCCATTTGCTAAAGAAACCCTATCTTTAGTAACGTAAATAAAACTAAACTTTTAACCCCCTTGACCATGAAAAGAATATATGCTTTTTTCCTTCCTCTACTCTTTCTAGCTCCTCTTTCGGCCGCACAGATGAGCCTTGGTCGATGAGCAGAAGTCAGAGGATACCTCCGACCACTACACCATCTCCAACCCCCTTGTTCTTCTGGTAGGCATAGAAAAATACCCCTACTGTAACTTTGATGACCTTCCAGGCGTTGAGAGTGACATGAAGATACTCTACAAGCTTTTTTCAATGAAATGTGGCTACGAGGTGAGAAGTACGTATCATAAAGGGAATACGTACGTTGGGAAGGCAGTTAGAAAGGAAGAGTTTGATGATTTTTTGCTTGACCAGTATACCTATTTACGTTCCCATAGAAAAAAATTTGATGCACTTATTTTTTTCTTCTCAGGGCATGGTAATGGGGACTTTTATGGGAATGATAGCGTCTTCACAAGTGACGGAAAAAGTATGTACTTTCACCATATTGAAAAAAAGTTCACGTATGGCGCAGATGACACGTTTTTAGAGGATTTCGCACGAAAGCCAAAGCTCTTTTTCAAGCTTGCTTGTAGAGGGAAGGGAAAACCCAAATACATAAAGCAGTCAAAAAGAATTCGCGGTGATTCTGAATTGGTTAGTGCTGGTTCAGAGGTTTTTATAGCATGTGCCACATCTCCAGGATATTCTATGTATGATGCGAGTGGAGCTACCTTTTCTAATATCCTATCTAGTTCTATTTCTAAATATTTGGGAAACAAAAAAGGGCATTTGTCAGACATCGCCAGGGAGATCAGGGTGGGATTAAGCAACAGAGAAGCACCAGAAACTACCATGAGGCTCACTAAAAAAGTCTTCTTCTCTCCGAAGATAAAAAGAAAACCCTTGGATAAGGAAACTGAAACAAAGTGGTGGAGGGCTTTAGAAGAAGGCGACGAGGAGACTATAAAAAACATCCTATCGCATTACGTCGTTGATGTCAATGCGAAAGACCAGTTTGGATATACCCCTTTGCACCTCGCTGCATTGAAGAACCACAAAGAAGTAACCGAGATCCTAATAAGAGAAGACGCGAATGTCAATGCCAAAAACAATTACGGAGAAACCCCTTTGCACATCGCTGCATTGAAGAACCACAAAGAAGTAGCCCAGATACTTCTAAGAGAAGGGGATGATGTCAATAAAAACATATACGGATATACCCCTTTGCACCTCGCTACTATCAATAACCACAAAGAAATAACCGAGATCCTAATAAGAGAAGGCGCGAATGTCAATGCCAAAAACAATGACGGAAATACCCCTTTGCACGATGCTGCATGGCGTAACTACAAAGAAGTGGCCAGAATCTTAATCAACGCAGGCGCGGATAAGAATGTAAAAAATAATTTTAACCAAACGCCCCTAGATGTAGCTAAACGAAAAGGTCACAAGGAGATAGTTGGTCTGTTGAAACCAAAGGGAATATTTAGCATTTTTGGGCTTTGAGCTCTTGGATCTTTTTTTCAGCCTGCTCCTTGGTTATTAACCCTTCTTTAAGGAAGTTTTCAATAGCTTCTATTCTGCCTTGTTGTATGCCCTCTGACCTATAAAAATCTACTAAGCTAAACATCTTTTTAGCTTTGGGTTCGCCGAAAGTTTTTAGTATTGCTTCGTCCATGATTTTGGCATTTTTTGGGTTTCCTTTTCCGACAAACATCGCATACTCGTACATATGGCCTGCTTGTTCTACAGACAAAGATACCCCATTTTATTTAAAATCAACTAAGAGAATCCTATTGACTGCTTGCTCAGTGAGCTACTCGCAAATACAAGGTATTAGCCGAAGGGTCAAGGCATTAGCATATTAATATTAGCGAGGGGGAATTATACTCAAGGAAAGATCTTGCTAAATAACCAAAAATATCAATTTTATGTGACATACTAATGGGTTTGAGAATATACTGTCCCAAGGGTGTCCCGTCCACCTGTCCAC
>JBCCHO010000270.1:0-2754 GCA_039028715.1 Chlamydiota bacterium
AAAATATTTAGGTATAGGCTAAAAATTATCAAAATAAATTTAAAAAAGAGAAAAAAATGTCTTCAATATTAATGACTAATTTAGTTAACTCTCCAATTGTCAGCTTAATAGGAATACACCAGTCCATGTGTCCTAAACACAACTACGATCAAGATGGTACATTGACTTATAAAAATGGCAATTCAATCAAATATTTTAAAAATTTAACAAATGTTCAAAAATCGGCCAAACTTAAACCTGAAGAATATTTGGGAGAGCTTGCCAATGATCCGTTTATTAAACAAAACGGTATACAAATATTACATGTGTCCGAAGAAGACATAAGAGCTATCGACTATACTAAGTTCTTGATGCAGCGAGGTCGTCTTGACATAGCAACAGCGCCTGAGCAGCAACTGATTGTCATAAAAGCAGCGATTGTTAATCAATCCCAAGGCGCAGCTTCATTTTTGATAAAATGTAAGGTTCACGCTCTTAAGCAAAATGATCTCTTTTATAAGTCCCTTATTCCCGCTATTTGTAGATGTGTTGTAGGAATCTTAGGAGGAATTGGATTAGACATGCTCATGGCTTCTAGTAGTTTTAAAGCAGCCGCAGCTACTGCTGGAGCAAACGCGCCCGCAGTTTTTTATATTTTTGCCCTGATTGCAATTGCTTATGTAGGTTATAAAATTAGCTGTATAGTGCACGACAAAATAGAAACTTATCAAATTAAAGAAAATATTAAATCAAGCTTTGAATATAGCAATGAAAAAGAGATCGAAGCGGCACACACTTATTATATAAAGAAATTATCTAATTGTGGTACCAATCACACCAAAATAGACAAACTAAAAGAAATTATGTCACCATTTTCTGAAAGAAAAGCAGAGTTAGCACGGATTATTAAAAAGAAAAATCCAAATGAATATCAATAGGTCGCACTCACAGGTACTAACGTCGGATTGATTGCTGTCATCTTAATCATTGATTATACGGGATTCTTCCCTCCCCCGCAAAGTTTGATTGTGATTTTTGACAGGGGCCTCATGCAATTAGCTTTCTTATTCCATACTTCCGCAGACACTCGAAATGCGAGCTTGCTAAGCCTCCCCATGGATAAATCCAGGGAGCGCTCAGTTTGAGTTCGCTTCTCACCTTCGCCAAGGTGGGGAGCCACCTTGGCTCGGCGCTCATCTTGCATATGCGCCTACTCTAAAAGCCGATGGCACGAAAATAGGTCGCACTCACAGGTAGTCATCTTTCTGCTGGCTGCGTTGCGGATACGGCGAGGCAGCTCAAATAGCGTTTTGATGGTTGGTCGTCAAGCTTTTCGTAATAATGGTTTCTAATATCCGCACCTTTTCTTTTAATCTTTCTACTTCGTTTTCTTTAGTGTAAAAGCGGTCTTCCCCTTCACTTATTGTCTTCTGCTGACTATATATACGATCTTCTTGATCTTGCAAGAGTTTGTCTTTGCTCGTTAATTGCGTCTCTAAGTGTATCACTTTATGCTCTAGGCTCTTGATTTTCTCATGATAGGTATTTTTTAAAGCAGTTAATTCGAATATTTGCCTTGAAAGATCTCTAATCACATCCTCGACTCTAATCGGCTTCGGAGCCTGGCCATTTCCGGGGTTAAAACCGATATAAAAAGTGGTTCCCAACGTAGCATTAGAACTTGGGTTTAATCGAATAATAGAAGAACTTTGAGAGGGAGGTATTGTAGACATAATAATCACCAATTGAAGGTTTAGAGGCTCTTGAAAAATTCGCGCTTTTAGGCTCGATGATCTTTTCACGCTAAATTACCTATCCCTAGCAGGATAAGTCAATTTAGCGTGAAAGACATCGCGAGTCAAAATCATCGAATTTTGCGGCGAGTCTCTTTAGGATAAAAAAAAATATAAATGACCGGGCTATAAATGAAAAGTTTTTTCTTTAAAACCCAAGCCCGTGTCTGATGATAGTTCAGATCAATGTTTTGAGCAGCTACACCACACAACTTGGGTTTGAATAAAGTAGGTGGGGAAAAAGAGTTTTAGATGAGCTATCATCAGACGCAGGCTTGGGTTTTAATCTTGCTTATCCTAGCCTAATTGATTAAACAAAAGCATGTTAGAGTAGAGACTTCTCTGATCAGGGCCTTGCATAAAAAGAGGTTGGGCGCTATGGGAAAAGAAAAATTTGCTTAAACTTGTGTGCTACTTATGCGACAAACCATTGCTTTATTTGGTGAAGCCGAAAAGGGAGAACTGGCGTCCCCTTTTTTTATCCAATCTCTTATTCAGCTGAACGAAGAGCTCGGCAATCCGCCAGAAGAGAGTCGTGGAATTGATTTTGCTGTTCAATTTTTGCTTTATGAGTGCGCATTAATTTATGTCCGCGTCGAAGAAGAAGGTTTTAGCAGCCATCAATACACAAAAGGCATTAACCTGCTAATCGAGCACGCGCAAGCGCCTCCTCTTGCGGCAATTTGTCTACCTGGCGTCGGAAACGAAAACATTATCAGCGCTACTAAGCCGCTCTGCGAGCTGTATAACACCCTTATCATTACGACTGAGCGCGACCTTTATGATTATCTTACATCGCTAAGGCGCTCTTATTACCTGTGAGTGCGCCCTATGGGTATTTAGAGGGATTTTCAATTTTTTTCATGCTTGAAACGGAAAAATGGGCACATACTTGGATAAAGTAGGGGCCATTTTTCCGTTTCAAGCATGGGAAAAAGAAAAATTCAAATAAATATCCATAGGGCGCACTCACAGGTATTAC
>JBCCHO010000271.1:0-2747 GCA_039028715.1 Chlamydiota bacterium
CTTTTTTGACCGATTTTTCCCTGGGTTTTATCCACCTGCCGGATAAGAACCCAGGGAAAAAGTCGATCAAAATAGCCGCGCCAAATCATCGATCTTTTTGCATTTTGAATCGGCTCGGGTATATTCTGTTACAGATCGTTTTGAAACACCCTATTTTTCCAAAAAATCTTTGGAAAGCTCTACCCCAAGTTCGACACTACAAGGGGTGAACTTGGGCTAAGGAACTTCCTTTCTGAAAAAATCCGGCGCCCCAAAAGGATCTGTGGCAGAAGTTTTTCATACAGCTTGGGCTTTAAGAATCTTCGCCTTCTAAAGGAGGCATAGAAGCCTTGCTTTCTTTATGGATATCAACGATTTTATCTTCCTGAGTAAATAAATCGGGATCATCATCTTCTCCTATTGAAGGCTCTTGGGGAATGACTTTCTCACCGCCAAAAGGAAGGTCAAAATCAGCCATTTCATCGTCTTGTGGAAACGGATCAATTTTATCTTCTTCTAAAGGTATGTCGCTATTTTCTTCCTCTTCGGATACGACAACAACTCCCTGTTTCTTGAGATAATCCTTGTAGCGACTAATTTGCTCAGAAATCAGACTTGTTGGGGGGGGAAGAAGCGTACGCTTAACGGGTGCAGCAGCTTGTTTTTTTTCGTTAAAACTCTCTTCTTCTGGCAATTCTAGACTAGCCCCTTGCGCTCGCTCACCGCTGCTCTTTTTTTCACGGCGCTTGCGCGGCGCGCGTTTTCTCTTAGATTCTTCTTCTTCGGTGCTTTCATTCTTTTTCGCCGCAATTTTGCTTTTTTTGCCGATTTTGATCGGCTTATCGACAACAGGCTTTTTCAGAACTGGTCGCGCTTCTTTTATTTCAATCACCTCGTACTCTGCAAGAGGCAAAAGAAAGGCCTTTGGTTTTTCCAAACAGCGAAAAAAGTAAGAATTGCCAAATGCAATTACTTCGATTGCATCGACAGAGTACTCTTCTCGATTCTCTCCATGACTACTGCGAATCAAAAGTCTATAGCCTTCTTTGGGAGTAATTACCGTTTCTACAACGGGTTCACGTGTAAAATCCACTTAAATCCTATCCATTTCTGTTAACGAGCCTTTAGACAAATCAAAAGGCTGGCTATTTATCGAGGTTTCCATAAACGATTAAAAAAATCTCGCTCTATGACTCATTCAAAATCAATGATCCACAAGGACTGCTTTCGGCTCAATTGCCCCATTATTTTTTGGCTCGATCCATGTATTCGATCAAGTCGATCAAACGACAGGAATAACCAATTTCATTATCATACCAAGATACGAGTTTAAAGAAATTATTATTCAACGCAATCCCCGCCTGCTTGTCGAAAATAGAAGAGTGTCGATCTCCAATAAAATCCGACGAAACAACAGGATCTTCAGTATAATCTAAAATTCCCTTTAAATGGGAAGCTGAGGCCGATTTAATCGCTGCACATAGTGTATCATAATCAGTCGATTTCGTCAGCCTTACAGTGAGATCAACAGCAGAAACATTGGCTACTGGGATGCGAAAAGCCATCCCGGTCAATTTCCCTTTGACCTCAGGTAAACAAAGCGCAACCGCTTTTGCTGCACCAGTAGAAGCTGGGATAATATTTAAACAGCCACTGCGCCCATCTCTCAAACCTTTCTTTGCTGGTGCATCATGTAACGGTTGTGTTGCCGTCATGGCATGTATCGTCGTCATGAGCCCTTCTTCAACTCCAAATTGATCGCAAAGCACCTTAACAAGCGGTGCCAAACAATTTGTCGTACAAGAAGCATTTGAAACAACGTGGTCTTGATCTGCGTTATAAAGATTGTGATTGACTCCCATCACATAGGTCGGAACATCTCCCTTGCCCGGAGCCGAAATGACAACCTTTTTTGCTCCTGCCTGGAGGTGTTGTTTTGCCGCCTCGAACTGTGTGAATAACCCCGTTGATTCAATCACATAGTCGACGCCAAGTTTTTTCCAAGGTAACTGAGTCGGGTCTTTTTCAGCAAGAACACGGACACTTTTTCCATTGACCATAATTTCGTTGCCTGTTGCTTTAATTGCATGTCGAAATCGCCCGTGAACAGAATCGTATTTTACCAAATAAGCCAAACTCGATGCAGGGACAAGGTCGTTAACAGCAACGACTTCAATATTAGACTTTTGATCATAAATTAACCGAAACACAGCGCGCCCAATGCGCCCAAATCCATTAATTCCAATGCTTATACTCATGAAAGCAAAAACCTCTTTTGATAATAAAAATGTTATGGAGCTGCTTGCTCCAAGCATTTAGACAACTTTAGCCTACAAGGGATACGTAAATACGTTTGGCTTATAACCCAAGCTTATGTCTGATGACAGCTCATGTAAATCTTTTTTTCACTCAAATTTTAGACCCAACGTGGGTTTTAAAATAATTATACATATGGCATGCTTTCACCTCAATCCCCTGAAGCTCCGCAAGCGGGCTAATCGCCCAGGGCACAAAGCATTAAAAAAAGTTTTCAAAACCTCTAGTCTATAGTGCTTCCGGTTCAAAAGCGCCCAAAAGCAAACTGAATTTAAAGTTCTCTAGATTGCATTTTTTATTCTAGCCAATATTAAGTTTAATATGGGCGACGAAGAAAAAATACGATCTAGCCCGCATTTCTCACAAGGCTCTGGAAAAATTTGGAGCATCTGTTTTCCGAGATTCCAAGGAGCTCTTTTGGAAATGGTTACAACCATTCCCTGCAAGATCTC
>JBCCHO010000272.1:0-2739 GCA_039028715.1 Chlamydiota bacterium
CCCCAACTCAGAAGCTCAGCAGTCTAATTCTATCCCACACACTGAAAATGCTTCTTTGGGTGCCATTACGAGCGCTAGCTCTAAGAGCGTCTACCCCAACTCAGAAGCTCAGCAGTCTAATTCTATCCCACACACTGAAAATACCTTTTTGCTTAAAGACTTCGAGTCTAAGACGCAAAGTGACGATCAATAAAAATATTTAAATAAACCAACCCAAAGGAGAATCCGATGGCCATTTCATTAGGTAACAATGTGCACACACCTCCTCCCTTGCACCAGCCTCTACATCAAAGTAAAAAGACCTCAGAACCTTCACCTCAACGTGAAAAGTCCCCAGAACTCCCACCTTCGTTTATCGAGATGCAAGGGAATATTCTCACATACATTTGGCTAAGAGGTAACAAAACACTTGATGGATTGTGTAATTACATCAATCCATGGATCACTCAACATGCTAGCAAGTCCGATTCAACTAAAATGATCGTAGAAAAGTTCACAAAGTGGTCCCCTACCATTTGCAATGCCAGCTTGGGATTAATCGGTGTTCATAGCATCATCTATTACCCATTGACTTCTCTTATTGGAATTGTTATTGGAGCCGCTCTTTCGGCTAATATTCTCCGGAATGATATTTTAACCCATCCTGTATTAGGACAATTTGGCGAACATAGCTGGCGAGCTAAAGCCACTTTTCTTGTCATTGGTTACGCAAGCTATTTTTCCGGCTCAACCCTTATCGCAACCTCGACTCGCATTTGGCTTGGAATCAACGTTGGAAATATTATCATTTACAACCTTATACCTTGGAACAAAGACAAAAAGTACGCCGTTCTTTCCGAGGAAAAAATTGCAAAAATCCAAATGTTCACTCAGTTCGCCGCTCATTTTATCAATGATCAGGCATCGCAAAACTGATTAGCGCTACATAGTCGATGCTGAAAAATTCCTTGTGCAAGGAGTTTTTCAGGGTCGGCTAGATAAGTTGAATCACCACTTCCAGAAAAAGCGAACTGCTCCTTGATGCATCGGAGCATGATCAGCGAGACTTGCTTCGTAGTCTAATTTTAACGAGAGATGATCACAGTGAATGAGTGAGATCATTGCGCCAATTGTCGGTTGATGGACAGCGGTTGTGATCCCTTCAACGAAAAAGAACGGTTGACATGTTTGTTGATTGAGAAAGACGGTGTGATCATAACGCGCATTGGACAAAGGAATAAAGCTTTGCCAACCACCCCAGATAGTGATAGAAAAGCATCCATCTTGGTAGGGAAACTCTTTAATGAATTTGAGATCAACTTGAGGGTTTAAAAAAGCAGAATGCTTTGGCTCGACGACTAGGTTAATACTATCGGCGCCAGTCTCCTGATAGCTGGATTCGCGCATAGCGAAGTAGTTGACTTTTGCTTCCGGCGCAATAAAGAAATTTTGTTGGATAGCCGGGGTTGCAAACTTGCCGCCGCCGCCGATGCCAACGACCCCATTCCAGCTTTTATGGTTGTGGTGAGCTGTGCGCCTGATTGTCCCAAACCGGAGCACGCGATTGACATCGTAAAATGTGCGCGCCCCGACGAGACTGACACTAAAATGCCAGCGGTCTGTTAAGTAGCCGATAAAGGGGCTGAGGTAAACGGTGTTGAGCCGCGCCATGCCGGCATTTTGATTCCAGTTGAGTTTAGAGTAAAAATAATCGGCGTGGAGGCCACAATTAAGTCGGCCTAAAATCCACATTTGGCCAACGCTGACTCCCTGAGAGTGGGCACGGAAGCCGATTTCACGGGGTTGAGGTTCTTGTTTGTAATAAGCAATCAGTGGTGTGACCCAGAAGTGGCTTTCTCGTGGGCAACTGCAAGTATCATAGCGCTTTAAAGCGAGATCGGCGATTTGAGTGTCGTTGCGCACAGCTGTTAAGGGAAGGGCGCGCATTTGCACGGGACTGAGTTTTGGCAACGTTGCGATGAATGCGTCATTCGGAAGTTGAGCTAGATTATCCATCACATTAATGAGGTCTTCGTTCGGCGGTAAAGTGCCACAGGAGAAGAGGTAGTCGCCAACTCGTTTGGCATTGCCCGTCAAGTCATCGAGATCGACATTGAGAATAGGGCCTTCAGATGTGACGACAACAATGATAGAATTTGGGCTACTGATCACCGAAAAATCGACATTAGCATAAGGATCGATCGCCTGAGTAAATGGATCGTTAATTGTAGTTGCTGTTAAAACTGTATACTGTTGGCCAATGCGGTAGACACCAGGAGTAGCGTCTATTTCGAGGATTCCATTGTTTAAGTTGGCAGTCCCTGAAACGGAGAGTACATCATTTTGGTTGTCATTTGTCAGGCTGATTGCAAGGCGGCCGGTACTTGCTTGCATATAGTCTTCCTTGACAGTGAGGGTGCCAGTTGAGCCATCTAAGCTGCCTGGCATGAGAGTCCCCTCATTCATCGTGATCGTTTTTACCGTTGAGCTTCCCGTTAAAGTCGCTCCACTAGCGATCGAAAAGGAGCCGCTTTCAAAAGGTGCGTTATCGCCCAAAGCGACTTTTCCCTGAGAAATAGTTAACGTTCCCGTGTAATCGAGATTTGACAATGTAAAAATTAAGGTGCCAATTCCTCGTTTTTCGATGTCGAGTCCTGGGTTATCCCGCATTTCTCACCAGCTTTTAAAACAGACGCGTTTTTGTAATTTTTAAATATTTAAACATACATAAAAACAAGATTTGCATATTTAATCCGTTAA
>JBCCHO010000273.1:0-2717 GCA_039028715.1 Chlamydiota bacterium
CACCGAAGACGCGTACGCCGAGCTCAAGCAGGTGTACGACCCCGAGATCCCCGTCAACATCGTCGACCTCGGCATTTTCGATGATTTTTTATTATTTATATAACAAGATTTTGGACTTGACTGTGAGAAAAACAAGAAAAAATTGCAAAGATCCGCTCATTCTTATATCAAATAGTCAATATAAAGATGTATTTACCTGTGAGTGAGACCTATAGGGTATTTAGAGGGATTTTCAATTAAATATCCATAGGGCGCACTCACAGGTACTAGTTATTGCGTTTTGATAGTTTTAAAAAAATTAATATACCATCTATAATGGACTCATTCCAATAAATAATTTTTTTAAGTCAAGTTTTTAAAAATTTTTTTAGTAAGAGCTTGTTTTCCGCTAGCAGTGAAGAAGTGCACGATTTTTGCCGCTGGATTTTTGCCGTAAAAAAAAGGCCAATTATAGATAAGTGGCAAGGCGGTGACTTTGAACTGCCCTTCTAACAGAGCGCGACTTAAACTGTTTTCATCGCCTAAAAATTCTTCATTTCGATACAAGCTCAGCTCAGCCCACTTGAGAATAGCTGGTGATTTGTGGCGAAAGACAACAACCCCCGGATTATAAGCTTGTTCACCTGGTTTTAGCAGTCCCGTAATTCTACTTGCTTTTTGAAGTGCTGGTGTTGTTGGAGCAACTGCTAAACCGCTGCGATTATCGGCAAGTGTAAAAAAATCAGAAAGTGGTTTTTTTACTTCGCAATCAAGATCAAGCCAGAGATTCCACTGGTAGCGAGTTTGCATAAAAGCGAGTGGCTTTGCAAACCAAATGTGACGCGCTGCCCAAAGATTGCCAGGGTAAACTCGTTCCCAAAACTTTGCTGTGACTGATGAAATGGCATCCCGCTTTTTAATACTACCAACGGGAAGTGAGCATGTGACGACTTTTCCTTTTTTTGCGCACCAATTGCGCGCACTGACTGACATTCCAAAATCGATAAAAGTGACCGGTTCTTCAGAGGCAGCTGTATACTGACTCCACCAGTGGGGAAGCATCCACTCTTGGGCTTCATTAGCTCCTGTTAAAACTCCTTTAGAAAAGAGCGGAGTCTTCCATTGGAGGCTGTGGAAGTAAGTGGAGCTAGACATCTATACCCATTCCGGTTTAAAAGCGCTCAAAAGCAAACTGAATTTAAAACCCAAGCCCTTGTCTGATGGTGGTTCACCCGTATTTCTCACAAGCTCTGCTAAAAAGCTTAAGCAAGATGTTTTTCGAGATTTCTAATTGAGATCTTGCAGGGAATGGTTGTACCCATTTCCAAAAGAGCTCCTTGGAATACTGGGAAAACAGAGGGTCCAAATTTTTCCAGAGCCTTGTGAGAAATGCGGGTTCAGATCAATTTTCTGATTTTTTACCTGAACATCTATAAATTGCATTTTTTATTCTAGCCCATATTAAATTCAAGATTCCGGTGCAAACAGCCCTTCTTTTAGAATTAAAAGCCAAGTTGTATAGTATATACCCGAGCCGATTCAAAGTGAAAAAATCTCGCTGAATTTGACGGTCTCTTTTGACCGATTTTTCCCTGGGTTTTATCCACCTGCCGGATAAGAACCCAGGAAAAAAGTCGATCAAAATAGCCGCGCCAAATCATCGATCTTTTTGCACTTTGAATCGGCTCGGGTATATACTCCTTCCGGTTCAAACGCACCCAAGAAAACTGATTTAAAGCCTTTAGATCGTATTTTTTCTTCGTCTAAAACTCCCCCCCCTGTCCAAGAGTTGAATTTGCACCTACTTTATTCAAGTACGCTGAAAATGCAACTTTTGCGGGGAGCCTCTATCGGGATAGGTTTATACAAACCACTTGATTAGAGTCTTTGCCTTTTCAATTACTTGCGTAGATATAGGCTCATTATTGCTTGCAGTAAGGTCGGAGAAAAAATCACTCCAGTTGTTCTTAAACTCCCAATATATATCGCGGCCTTTAAGACTTGATGAATAGTTATGTAGTCCATGAAGTAAACTACATACTACCATCGTTGTTAGAGCTTGGTCAGAAGAGCTGATTTTAGCCGCCTCCATAATTCCCCCGAGCATCAACCCTCCGAAAAGTTGAGGTAAACAGTAATTTACCTCAAGAGCATCATCATGAATAAGAGCAAAAATTCCAGAAGAAACAATGACTCGTAAAACAGCGCAAGGAAATAAATCAATCACTTGAGGATTTTTCCCTATTGTTTTCAACAAAGCTCTAGGAGTTTGCCGCAAAATAACTTCTTGAATAATGCCTCGAAAGATACACTCTTCTGTGATAGGGCCGGTCACATTTGTTAATAATTTTTTACTTATGCCGATTTTTTCATGAGAAATATGATGTGCTTGACCTGTGACATTGCCTATAAATTTGACAAGTCTAGGAGTAAGATGTTCAATTTTTTTTACTTTTTCTTTATCTGTAAAGGTATCTATGCGATTCCAATACCGATTAAGCCGATCTTGAATAATATAATTAGCAAAGTATAAACCAACTGTTGTTTTTATATCTATCATACCTCTACCTTTTTAAACTATTTTTTTTGTTAATTTATATTATCATAATAAATAACTTTTTGGCAATTAAAATAGGTTCATCCGCAGAGTTAATCCTTCTCATAGATAGCTTTATTTTAAGCAGGCTTAAAAATTTGAATGCATTGACTTCTAGCAGCTCACAAAAATAATGCTTGAG
>JBCCHO010000274.1:0-2682 GCA_039028715.1 Chlamydiota bacterium
AAAGTTGAGCAAGATGTTTTTCGAGATTTCAAGGAGATCTTGCAGGGAATGGTTGTAACCATTTCCAAAAGAGCTCCTTGGAATCTCGGAAAACAGATGCTCCAAATTTTTCCAGAGCCTTGTGAGAAATGCGGGCTAAGTTGTGTGAAAAACGCGCTGGTTTTTCTGTTGCTGTTGCGTTATAATGGGGCTGCCATCGAAAAGTCATGGTTTAAACCTTTAGCGATGCGACTATGCCTATCAACGGTTTTTCAGTCGTTGAGCAGGATAGTCTCATAATGGCGTTTTAGTCTTAAAACCCAGGTTGTGTGGTAGAGTTGCTCATCTAAAACCCTCTTTTCCCGCCTGCTCAAGAGTTGAATTTTCATCTACTTTATTTGAGTATGCTGAAAATTCAACTCTTGAGCAGGTAAAAAAATAGAAAATTTATCTGAGTAACTCTACCACACAACTTGGGTTTAAAAAAGTCTGCTATTATCTGTGAGTGCGGCCTATGGGTATTTAGAGGGATTTTCAATTTTTTTCATGCTTGAAACGGAAAAATTCAAATCAATATCCATAGGTCGCACTCACAGGTATTAATATTGACGAATTAAATTTTTCGATCACAGTCTGTAACGAGAGGAGCTTAAGATGCCAATCAAGCGCTTTAAGAAAAGTGGACAGGAAATTGTTGAATTAGAGAATGTGACCCCAAAAGAAATTTTACACGACCCTCTTCTCAATAAGGGAACTGGATTTACAGCTGAGGAAAGGCGCAACTTAGGCATTACAGGGCTTATTCCTTATCACATTTCTACAATTGAAGAGCAGGTCAAGCGGCGCTACGCCAATTTTTGCAAACAAGAAACTGGCATTGCTAAGTATCAGCTGCTGACAGCGCTTCAAGATCGGAATGAAACGCTGTTCTTTCGGTTGCTTTCCGAATATCCCGAAGAAATGTTGCCCTATATTTACACACCGACGGTTGGTGACGCTTCGGTGCATTATAGCTACATTTATAATCAAAATAGAGGAGTTTATATCTCCTATCCGGATATCGATCACATCGATAAGATTGTTAAGGCTATTCCAAAAAACCGGGTTGATGCTATCGTCGTGACCGATGGTGCGCGGATTTTAGGTCTAGGAGATCTCGGTGTTGGTGGAATGGCAATTCCAGTCGGAAAGCTCTCTTTGTACACGTTATTTGGCGGCGTTCATCCGGCTTATACGCTTCCCGTGTTACTCGATGTCGGAACGAATAACCTTTCCCTGCTCAATGACCCGCTGTATCTCGGATGGCATCACGAGAGGATTGACGGCAAAGAATACGATGCTTTTATTGAAGCTTTTGTTACTGCGATAACAAAGCGTTTTCCTCATGTGTTGATTCAGTGGGAAGATTTCGCCAAGCACCACGCTCACCCTATTTTAGAGCGTTACCGCGATAAAATTTGTTGCTTTAACGATGATATTCAGGGAACTGCTGGCGTCGTCATGGCGGGTATTTTGAGCGCCTTGCGTGGGACAGATCAAGACTTAAAAGATCAGCGATTTGTGTTTTTTGGCGCCGGTTCAGCGGGAATTGGAATTGCCGATCTGATTGTCGAAGCGATGAGACAACAGGGAGTGAGCATCGACGAAGCGCGCAGTAAAATTTATGTCTTAGGGCGTAAAGGGCTCGCTCATAATGGGTGTGACTGGCTTGATCCGCTGAAAAGAAAGTTTGCCCAGTCGAAAGAGAGTATTGAAGGGTGGGATGTCGAGGATATCAATGGCATCACGCTATATGAAACAGTCAAGCACGTCAAGCCAACCATTTTAATTGGGACATCAACGACTCCAGGGTCATTTACAAAAGAAATTGTCACTGAAATGAAAAAGCATACTGCGCGCCCGATTATTTTTCCGCTTTCTAATCCGACGTCAAAATCAGAAGCTTTTCCAGATGATTTGATCACTTGGACAAGAGGCCAAGCGGTGATAGCAACAGGAAGTCCATTTGATCCTGTTTCTTACGACGGAAAAACCCATGTCATTGGGCAGTGCAATAATGTTTATATTTTTCCTGGAGTTGGTCTCGGGACGCTTGCGGCCAAGGCGACTCGCGTTACGGATGGAATGTTTCTCAAAGCGGCCGAAGTGGTAAGCCGCCATGCGCCTATTTTGAATCACCCTTATGCCTCGCTTTTTCCCCGCATTTCTGCTTTGCGTGCGATTTCGAAGGAAGTGGCGATTGCCGTTGGCCAACATGCGGTTGATGAGGGGATATGCCAAAATCCTCCTTCAAATATTGAAAAGGCCGTTTCTGAAATGATGTGGGAACCAAGATATGCCCACATGTGTCAAACGCCAGAAAAAGCGCGCACACCGAAAGAAACACCGTCGTTGTTATAACCCAAGCCGATTCAAAATGAGAAAAATGGGCTGGAGACAAAGCTCAAGGCATGTGCCTTGAGCTTTTACATGATAGGGTTTCTAGCAAATTTTTGGAAGCTGATTTGTACATATTGTCCATGAGACAAGGGTAACAAATCAGCTTTCAGAAAGATGCAGAAAGAGTGAAAAGCAAGAAGATTTTCATTTACGGATAGGTTCTTATAAAGAATAGAGGTTCTTTTAAAAAGACATGTCGGGGACAAGTCTTGACGGCTTGTCCCCCGCTTGCCCCCTTGAGCTTCAATCTTTCGCGCCAAATCG
>JBCCHO010000275.1:0-2659 GCA_039028715.1 Chlamydiota bacterium
CAAGGAGATCTTGCAGGGAATGGTTGTAACCATTTCCAAAAGAACTCCTTGGAATCTCGGAAAACAGATGCTCCAAATTTTTCCAGAGCCTTGTGAGAAATGCGGGCTAGATCATATTTTTTCTTCGTCGCCCATATTAAACTTAATATTGGCTAGAATAAAAAATGCAATCTAGAGAACTTTAAATTCAGTTTGCTTTTGGGCGCTTTTGAACCGGAAGCACTATATACTCCAATGGCACGCATCGATGAAAACCAAACATCGCCTTTTGATCGCCGATCCGGCTACTGCTCTTATCGACAAAGTGACTGCCGCTAAAGAGGCGCGCAATTACGAAATTGCCGTCGCAAAAACTGGCCCGGCAGTCCTTAAGACGGTCAAAGAATTCGAGCCTGAGCTCATTGTCATCGATTTAATGATGCCGCACATTCACGCAATCGAAATCCTAAAAACGCTCAAAGCCAGCCCCCATACGCGCCCTATCGGAGTCATCATTGCTTCCTATCACATTATGATCCAAAACTACCACGCCGCAATCGAAGCCGGCGTCGACTACTTTCTCTCAAAGCCCTTTTCCATCGATCACCTCTTTACGCTCATCGACCGCTATTTCCAAAAAACACTGACTCCCGATCCCTTTTCACTCATCATCAATCATACAGAAACGCAAACTCACTGCTATCACCCAACAGCCTCCACCTTTTCTTCTTATATCCGCTTTTGGGGAACGCGCGGCTCTAACCCCGTTGCCGGCGCTAATTACGTGCGTTACGGCGGCAACACCTCATGTCTTGAAATCAAATGCGGTCATGACCGCGTGATTATCGACGCCGGAACAGGGATACGCGAACTAGGCGAATACCTTCAGCTGAAAGAAGGCGAGACGATGCACTTGCTGATTTCCCATACTCATTGGGATCACATCACGGGATTCCCCTTTTTCAATCCACTATACCAGAAAAACTGCTCTATTGTGATTTGGGCACCCATTGGATTTGAAAAAAATACAAAAGAGCTGTTCACAAATATGCTCGCTCATGCCTATTTTCCCGTCCGCCTTGATGAAATGAAGGCCCAAATTTCATTCAAAGAGCTACGCGATAATCGACCGATTTCAATTGGAAACTTGGTGATTGATACTCACTTCACCAATCACCCCGGCCCCACCCTGGGATTCAAGATCAAAACTCCCAATCAGACCATTGGTTATATCACCGACAATGAAGCGCTTTTAGGTTACTCAGGCCATCCCAACGCCATCCATCGCAAACATCCACTTCTAGAGCCTCATTTAAGCCTGATCGCTTTTCTCAAGGACTGCCCGCTCGTGATCCACGAAGCCCAATATTTTCCCGAAGAATATGCCCGTAAAATTGGCTGGGGACACTCTTCTATTTCCAATGCAACTGTGATTATCAAATACATTGGCTGCAAAGAGTGGATTGTGACTCACCACGATCCGAGTCACAATGATCGAAACTTACAAATCAAAGCGCAACTCCACCGCGATGTCGTAGCCGATTGTAATTTACAAATCAAGGTCGATATCGCCTACGATGGACTTATGATTCCAGTTTAATTGGATGGCTGATCTGATGTTGATGCGCAATTGAGAGCGCCACTTCTCTGCCCTTTAGTCTCTCTTGAATGCGCTGTAACGCTACTTCAGGGCGGTTGCACTCTTCTGAGAGATGCGCTAAATACACATGCTTGAGTCCGGCGTGATAAACGGCATCGATCAACTCGGCACAATTTTCATTCGATAAGTGCCCCTGTCGGCCCAAAACCCGCTGTTTATAAAATGCCGGTCGAGGGCAGCTGTAGACAAGCGATGGTTCGTGATTAGCTTCGAGATAAAGATAATCGCAGCGCTGCAGCTGCAACTTGACTAGTGTTGTAACAAAGCCCAAGTCAGTACAGACTCCAATCTTGACACTGCCGAGGCGAAATGTGAAAGCCACTGGGTCGAGAGTATCATGCTGCACGCTAAATGGGTGAACGGCAATATCGCCGAATTCAAATGGCTCTCCTGTGGAAAAGATTTTAAACCGCGGCTTATTTTTAGCCATCGCCACAACGGCTTTTGCCGTTTCTCCGTTGGCAAATACTGGCATTTTATAGCGATGCGCCACCCGCTCAATCCCGCGCACATGATCACTATGCTCATGACTCACCAGCACTGCATCGATCTCTGCTAAGTCAATCCCGATGACCGCAAGCCTCTCTTTTAAACTGCGCAGGCTAATCCCAACATCGATCAGGAGCTTGGTCTTTTCCGTTCCAATGTAAAGGCAATTCCCTTTCGACCCCGATGCAAGCGGACAAAACCCATGCATGCTGCGTTTCTCCCGTTCTTTTTTTGGTTACGATGTTTCGCATTTCTCTTGAGGCTCCTCGCGCAAAAATCGCTTTCGCAGGGAAATTTGATGATTTTGACTTGAGAGCTGCTTTTGGTAAATTGACATATCCTGCTAAGGATAGGCAATTTATAAAAAGCAGCTCTCAAGGACAAAAGCGCGAATTTCACTCGAAATGGAATTTTGCGCGAGGAGCCTCTCTTAACTTAACCTATGTGTATGAAAAAAACCACCTTGTACTTATGAGAGGGTGCAACTCAAAGCTGCCGATGACACGAAATAGGTCGCACTCACAGGTATTA
>JBCCHO010000276.1:0-2652 GCA_039028715.1 Chlamydiota bacterium
AAAGAATCGAAACAGTGCAAACTTTCTCTTGAGTACCAACATGTCCACTCCAAACTTGTCGGGGGCTTGGAGTCAATCCCCGAGAATATCTGGAAGACATACTCAGGCGAATCATGAGCCACCCAGCAAAAAAAGTTGCTGAACTTTTGCCAGACAAATGGCCTCTCGACCAAAAAACAAGTAGAAATGACGCTTACCCCGACATGTCTTTTTAAAAGAACCTCTATTCTTTATAAAGAACCCCTATCATGTAAAAGCTCAAGGCATGTGCCTTGAGCTTTGTCTCCAGCCCATTTTTCTCATTTTGAATCGGAAGGAGTATAGAATAAAAAAATGCTTCTCATGTCCTGTGCCCTGTTTCACTCAGTTTGAGTTTTTAAACCGATCAAATTACTGCTTGATAGGTCAATTAAAAATTTGCTATTTTGGCGCATGGGCGCTCAAAGAGCGAAAGCGCTGGCTAATCAAGCATCATCCATAAAGACTTCCCCTTAAAACAAGCCTCAAACAGGTGGAAAAAGAGAATTTTGGATGAGCGATCAGAAAACACAACTTGGGTTTTAACTCTATTAGCGCACAAGCTATGACTTTTTTTCCAAGACCACTTCCTAGCCCCAAAGAATTACACAAGCGCCTTCCCCTGACCGCTCACCAACAACACACTCTCGCTGAAAATCAAAAAGAAGCGATTGCTATTTTACAAGGCCATGAGCCGCGGCTTGTGATCTTCGCTGGCCCATGCTCTATCCATTCCCCTGCACTTGCACTCAAATATGCCGCCAAAATTAAGCAGCTTGCAGCTAAGGTAAGTGATCGAATTTTTCTCGTGATGCGGGTTTTTTTGGAAAAACCGCGCACCCAGTTTGGCTGGAAAGGATTTCTCTACGATCCATTTTTAGATGGAAGCAACGCTATTCACGAGGGCATTCACCGCTCGCGCGCTTTACTTCTCGATATTATTACCCTTGGCGTCCCAATGGCGACTGAGTTTCTCGATCCTTTTCTCTCTCCTTATCACAGCGATTTGATCACTTGGGGTATTATCGGTGCCAGGACATCGGCTTCACAAATTCATCGCCAAATGGCTTCCCACTTATCGATTCCAATTGGATTTAAAAATGACACCAATGGGCAAGTGGATAATGCTATTTTCGGCGCGCTTGCAGCGCATCACCCACAAACTCTTATTGGAGTCAATCCCGAGGGGCAGGTCTGCTCTTTACACTCACGGGGCAATCCCCACACTCATCTCATTCTTAGAGGATCAGTACGCACCTCGAATTACGACCCACTTTCCATTGCTCAAGCTATTCACCAGCAACGGCTATTGGGACTTTACTCGCGCCTGATCATCGACTGTGCTCATGGCAACTCGAATAAAAAAGATGACAAGCAAAGCGAGGTTTTTCACGCCGTCCTCAATCAATGGCAACAAGGCAACAACGTCATTGCAGGGTTGATGTTAGAAAGCCATCTTGAAGGCAAACATCGCCTTTCTTTAACCGATCCTTGCCTCGACTGGGAAACGACAGCAGAGCTCATTTTTTCTGCATACAATGATTTAAAACCTTTGTTTCCCAAAAAATCCCCTCAAATCTCCTAATCCGGATTTCTCGCAAGACTGCGGGCTTGGGTTTTAAGCTTGAATATCTTCGAAAGTTTCTGCTAGAAAAGAGACTCGAGTTTCCAGAAAAATATTCTGATCGCAATAGAAAACAACTTAAGGTTAGAGTCATGAAGTACTTGCTTCTTCTTTTCTTGTTCCCCATTGCTTGTCTTGTTGCCAACCCCGAGCAAACAAAGACCCACTTACCAGAGCGCAAAACCATTTGTTTGAACATGATTGTCAAAAACGAAAGCGAAGTGATCTTAGACTGTTTGCGCACTGTCAAACCGTTCATAGATTACTGGGTGATTTTCGATACCGGATCAACAGATGGAACACAAACGATCATTCAGTCCTACCTAAAAGATATTCCAGGAGAGCTTCACGAAAGTCCTTGGGTCAACTTCAGCCACAACCGCAATGAAGCGCTCGCTGCAGCCAAAGATAAGGCCGACTACATTCTTTTTATCGACGCCGATGAAGTCCTCGACTATGCAAACCACTTTACCTTGCCCCACCTAGACCGCGACGTCTACTACTACACCGTACGCCAAATCGACGCCGCAGATTGCAAGCGAGTCTTGCTGGTCAATAGCGCTCTTAACTGGCAGTGGGAAGGAGTCTTGCATGAAGCGCTCAAAAGCGATGCGATTCAAACCGCAGGATTTTTAGAGGGCATCGTCAATGTTTGCAATACGACACAGCGAGGAGCGCGGGCAAAAGATACAGCAACAAGAGCAAACGACATCACTATCCTTAAAGAAGCGATTGCCAAAGAACCAGCCAATAGCCGCTACGTCTATTACCTGGGAATCACTTATCTCGCCACCGAGCAGTACAAACTCGCCTTAGAAACTTTCCAGAAAAGAGTCGCGATGGAAAGCTCTGCCGTTGAAGAAACCTACCTAGCCCGTATTTCTCACAAGCTCTGGAAAAATTTGGAGCATCTGTTTTTCGAGATTCCAAGGAGCTCTTTTGGAAATGGTTACAACCATTCCCTGCAAGATCTCCTTGGAATCTCGAAAAACATCTTGCTCAACTTTTTA
>JBCCHO010000277.1:0-2637 GCA_039028715.1 Chlamydiota bacterium
GTTGCTCTTCTCTTTGGCGTAGCAATCGGTTGTATATCTTTGCTTCTGTTCGGATTTGAGTACATGCTTTTTTGTATTCCTTGCTTTTGCCTGATCCCCCATCCTTAAAATCATAATAGGCTACTTGCGAATAAGCCACCTCAAGGTCATATTTGTCGATCTTTGTGCCATTGGCCAAATTGATGGGGAACCAATCCCTCAAAAGAGAGAGGTTGTAGAAGTTTCTTTGTTCTTTTTTTTTCTTTTTTTTCATAATTAATGACTTAGGGGGTCTATATTTTTTTAACAAATGGGAAAAGGGATAATATTTTGGTGTCTTCTTTAGGTATCACCCAAATGCTCCATCCACCGAATATGTCTGGGGATATGTAGGCTACCCTGCCAATAGAGTGCTCATATTTAGCGAGTACTTTGTCGGTTGGAATTGCCTTTTTTTCGTGATATATTGCTTTGATTTTCATTTCTTTGTTTTCATAGCTTTTTCTATACGTCCCCACACGTCTATGGCATATATTTGATTGCTGGGATCAGCTCTTTTTGTATGTGCAAAAAGAAGGGATACTAACTTGGTGAGCTCGTTGAGCCATACTGTCCTTTGGATGTCCAAAGAGGCCTTTTCTCTAGCAATAGATCTTTCTTGCTCTAAGACTGAATTGATGTCGATACTTTGTATGCTCTCTGTCTTCTTTGCTGCCTCTCTTGCACTCATATCTTCTTTTTTTGCTTTTTCAAAGGCTTTTTTCGCCCCCTCGTTGAGCTCACCACTGGGAAGTAACCAAGCTTTGCATATCCAAAACTTGATACCCTCTTTTTTTATCAAGTAGGCTTTTTCTGTCTCGTGTACTATCTCAAATTTTTTCATAGGATTAGGAGGTTAGGGTTTGTTGGGTATGATGCCAGAAAGTATGTCGGTAACACTTTCTGCACCTGTATACTCTTTGTCGTATTCCACCAAAGGCGGTGCTTTGTATACGATCTTTTTAGAAGGATTTTTTGGCTTCTGCCATCGATCGCTTTTTAGTTTTTTGGGGTTGTTTTTAGCCTCTATTCGCTTCCTTTTCTTCTCAGCATTGGGCTCCTTCAAAGACAGTGCCTTGCTAATTTTAGCTACGAGTACCTTAAGCTTGCTCTCTATCTTTCCGTCGCTCTTGTCGAGCTCTACGCAATATATGAGCTCTCTTAGGTACTTGTCACCTAGCCCTTGTCTAGCCTTTCTGGCCACTTTAGCAGGCACTCCCTTCTTTATAAGTCGCTCGTATAGGCTCGTGTATTCTAAGGTCTCTACAGGCGTGGCTTGTTCTATGACTTCGGAGAAACAAAAGTAGACGAACTTGCCGATCTTGATAGCAACTTTTCCCTCTTCGTCTCGCTTTATTTTAAAGGCTGTTTTTTTTTCTATTTCATCAATTACAGGCTTTAAAACAGTCTTTTCGAAGCTATCAGCATCCTTGTACATCTTGTTTTCAAGGCCTAAATTTTTTTTAAAATTGGCGGCGAACTGTCCTATATTTCCTGTACAACGGAACTGACAAAGAAGCTCATACAATAGTTTGGTCTTTTGGGAACGTAGCTTCCTGTACACCTCTAGGTCTATTTCGAAATATTGCTTCGTGTTGAGCAGTTTTTGAGCTTCTTCGCTAAACTTATAAGTGATTTTTCCCCAAGAGTAGGCTATGTGATCGAAAACTTTGACCTCAGAAACTAGCACATGTTTCTTGTTTTTTGGGTCAGGATTTGTGCACGTAACAAAGGTGAGATTCTTTAGTTTCTTTACCTGATCCTTGATCAAATATCGATTATTTGGACAGATTGAAGGGTGTATTTTTGTTGTTCCCTCGTTTTTTTCCTGCAAAATCCAAAGGATTATTCGAGAAACCCCACACAAAGTGGTGAAAAGTTTGCAAAATTGGTGTTTTATTACTACTTTGGTCATGATCTTATTATTGTTTTATACATGATTTGATTAAATGTTCTTCTCTGGAACAAAATATATCAGCAGAGAAAGGTGTGAACTTTCTCTGCTATTTTTTTGTCTTTATTCTAAATTAAATTCTTCTTTTTCATTATTTTTAATATTTCTTTACCTATTATTAATTTTTGTTCTCTGTGTATCCCCCCTTTCTGAAACCCAAAAATGAACGGCTTCATACCATCCCCATCTTCACCTTTATTTTTGTTATCGTTCCAAAATTTATCTGCCCATACGTTTGAGGCTCCCACAAATTTAGCCGTCTGACCAACAGAGTAATAGTCATTAGCGTTAGGCTTTGCTTTATTATGATTATAATCTTTATTAAACATACTACAATAATAATGATATCAAATCAAACCCCCAAATTTTTTAGCAACTTTTTTCTTTTTAGTAGGAAAATTCCTGAATTCCAAAAAGGCCAAACCACACAATTTTTTTTTGAAACCCACACAATTTTTTTCAAACCATACCTTATATACGCGCGCGGAAATAGACTAACAATAATTTAGAATAACATTCTAGTTAGAATAATATTCTAAATGAGAAGGATTTTGAAAAAAACTTTCGTTCATACGGGAAAGCTAAAGGAAAATTATATACCAGTCATTTTCGAGAATTTTTTGTTCCGCCGCCGCGGCTGGCTTTGGGGTCTCGAAAGTCTTCTA
>JBCCHO010000278.1:0-2629 GCA_039028715.1 Chlamydiota bacterium
ATGAAACAATGAGTGTGTTGAGTGCAAGGTTTGTGTTGTTTTGTGCTATATTGAGTTTCTCCTCACCAGCCAGAAAAACTTGAAAGTATTGCTGCTACTCGAAGTATGCTCAAAAATAGAGGATTGTTGATTTTTTCGGTTTCAAAATCTTTTTCCTCTTTTGCAAAAAGAGCTAACTCTTTTTTGATGGCATGACAATTTTCTTTCTGCTTTTTTTTCGGTCTTCTTTAAATCGATTATCACTCTTCACTGCTAAATCAACAACTTGGTGCTCTTTTTCCCAATCAAGCTGATTAAAAACCAATAAAAGGTGCTCAAACGTCTCATTTTTATCTAAAAATGAGACGTTTTTTTTAGAACAATGGGCTGGATTAATTTTAACCTCACTACCGGTCAAGATCGAAAAGATATCTTTAGTGCTAAGCTGGTTCTTTTTTAATGGAGCGATCAGTTCTTTGTAACTAATAGACGCTCCTTCAACGAACTCATTGCCTACATAGATGCTTCTCACACCAAAGCTGATATGATTTAGAATGATGTAACTCGGATAAGTAAGCAAGCGGTTAAACTGAGTGGGAAAAACTGTAGCTAAAAAATAAAAGCCAATAAATAGATTGTTTATAGAGAATCCAGAAAAGAGTTGAGTAGCGTCTAACGTTGCTATTGCGGCTTTTGAAAAATAAGAGTTTTCGAGTTGGTGTACAATATTTGAAGATATACATTCATGTGTCTTTAGCTCATGATAGAGCCACCGAAGACTAAAACCGGAAACAAACAATAGAGGCTTAAAGTAAAGAGCCGAGACAAGAGAAGTCAGTAAGACAGCTTTTGAAAAAGTGGAAAAGCTCGGAGCATTCGTTTCTAATAAATGAAAAAAACGAGACTTATTGATGACTTTATCTTTTTTAGTATTATTTTGTTTTAGAAACGCCAAAATTAGGCTAGCTGGAATAGCAGAAATTTGAGCTAAAGTTAATCCATAACCAAAATAACAAGATATTTTAGGGTTAACTTTTTTATAATTGAAAATCTCTGATGCAAATTGTTTAACAGTGCTAGATAGAGCTACAAACTCGAGTCCTTTAGAAAAATAGGTGGGATAATTGTTTTTTCCCTGTTCAAACTCTTTAGATATTTCATTGAGCTCTAAGTAAGGAGCAGCTTTTATAAACCCTGAAACGAATGGCTTAAAATGGCTTGAACTAAATTTATCGCACAAGTAATCAAATGAAGATTTTATAGCTGTAATTGACATAAGGGTTCTCCTCAACAAGCGCACATAACTTGGGTTAAAAGTACTTCCCGACTTCAAACAAGAATCAGGTGCGATTGAATCGCAACTCCCGCATCATTGATAGCGACGCTGTTAATTATTCCTTAAAAAGGAAAAGCTGTTCCAGCGATCCTGGATAGGGTACCATCTTGCGCAACGAAAGCGGCGTAAGGTGGTGCGGTGCCGGTAGGATCTTTTCCCCCAATAATCGCTATGTTGGAATTGTTAATAGCAACGCTAAAAATGTTTAAACTAGATGCAACCCCACCTTCAAAGAGTTCGATAAGATCGTTATTTGGTGTTACCAAAGCGGCAAATCCAGAATCTGATCCCCCGATGATTCCCCACCTAGAGTTATTCATAGCAACACTCTTAAGCTGACTCGTATTTGAGGGAAAGTTATCGCCTGAAAGTGACGTTAAGTTGCCATCTGGGCTAACCACAGCTGCGTAATTTGCATTTGTATTGTCTTGCCTGGCAATGATTCCCCACCCAGAGTCATTAATAGCGACGCTTGTTATGACGCCATCTGAAGGAAGATCTGTATCTGAAAGGCTAGTTAGCTCTCCGGCTAAAAAAGAAAAATTTCCCCCGAAGACGTCGACTAACTCTCCATTTGATCTGACTAAGTTAGCATAAACACCGAAAGGGTTATCAAATTGTCCTCCAACGATAGCTGGCCCGGTGCCGTATAGGAAAGAGTGGAGCGCGGGGATCAAAATCGCTGCAATTGCACTATATTTTTTTAAAGCTAGGAAAGGCATTGATAACGTACCTCATGAGCTTTTCTTAAAACCCAAGTTGTGTGGCACAGGAAAGTCAAATAAAAAATTAAAATTGACTATACAGGAAAAAAGATATTTTTAGGAATAGATGTTATGAACCTATCCGTAAATGAAAATGTTTTTGGTTTTTGCCAGGTTTCTAGCAAATTTTTGGAAGCTGATTTGTACACATTGTCCATATCTGTGAAGGTGAGCTTGTGAAGAGAGATGCAATGACAGCCAAGCCAGAAAAGCTAGAAACCCAAGCCCGCGTTTGATGGTAGAGGCTGCTTACGCAAAATTCCATTTCGAGTGAAATTCGCGTTTTTGTCCTTGAGAACTACTTTTTATAAATTGCCTATCCTTAGCAGGATATGTCAATCTACAAAAATTAGTTCTCAAGTCAAAATCATCAAATTTCCCTTCGAAAGCGATTTTTGCGCAAAAGCCTCTAACGGCTCGAATTTTCACCTAATGTGCGAAAATTGGAACATCAAAATGAGCGAAAAAGGCTGAAAAATAAAAAATTATTTATACAGGTCTAAAAAAGAATAATTTTCCATTTTCCGACAAATATTTAACTCACTTTAAA
>JBCCHO010000279.1:0-2607 GCA_039028715.1 Chlamydiota bacterium
TCCCAAGGCGGGGGCAAATGCCTCACCAAATGGGGCTACTAACCTCACTGTAGGAATAGGGACAGGCCCAACCAGGCCAGCAGAGGCAGGAGCAGGGTCAAGGCGCACTGGGAGGTCGCCTTAAAGCTTCTTGCAATTACTTCAGTGATGGCTTATCCAATCTTGGCAAAGCCTGTTGCAGAATCACTAATTATTTTAAGCAAATATTTTCAAAAACAAAACAAGCTAGCAGCCCAATCCTAAGCCTAAAAAACCGTAACATTTCATCAATTAAAACTAATACCCCTGATAAAGTAGAACAAAGTGTTGAAAGCTTACAAGCCAAGGTAGATGAGTTTCAGAAAACCAAAGATAATAATAAAAAGCTCTTCTTTGCAATTGCGGATAAGGCAAATTGGCAACCGGTGGGAGAGCAGTTCGATAAAGCTTGCGCTCAACATATCCCTCTTTTTCGAGAGCTGCAGACAAAGCACTCTCAAATGAAGAGTAAAAAAGATATCTCCAAGAACGATCAGGAGCAGATAGATCTGGTAGGTTCTATGATTACAACAACAAGAAAGATTATCGAGGATTGGATGAAAAGCCCCTTCGAGACCGTAAGGGATATACATCCACCACCCAGATATCAACCAAAGTCAACTTAAAACCCAAGCTTACGTCTGATGATGGCTCATCTAACCCGTATTTCTCACAAGACTCTGGAAAAATTTGGAGCCTCTGTTTTCCGAGTATTTCAATGAGCTCTCTTGGAAATGGTTACAACCATTCCCTGCAAGACCTCAATTAGAACTCTCGAAAAACATCTTGCTTAAGCTTTTTAGCAGAGCTGGCGAGAAATACGGGTTAAGTTCTACTTTTGATAACTTTTTTCGAGCTCATCATAAGTTGAATACATCCGGTTATTGCGGATATCAAACTTGTTATGACCTTTAACTTGCTCTTTTATATTCCCTAGATGCTTCGCTACCCCACCCGGATAAAAGGAAAAGATATAGTCTTTATCATAAAACCATTTTAGATCTTGCAACTGAACAAAAAAGTCTTTATTAGCATTGTCGCAGGAATTCCATTTGCGGTAAAGATCAAATGTGCGGATGTGGAGCTGGACAATTTTTTCTTCTTCCTCTCCCTTAAAGTTGCCATAAGAAACGCCGGACCAACTAAATGTAGGTAAAAAGATGGCAATAGAGTGCCAAAATCCTTTGGTCGTCACAATGAATAGATTTAAGCTGAAAATCAGCGCCTTAACCAATCGACCCCAACGATGCGAAAAGATCTGGGCTACTTCTCTTTTAGCCAGTGTTGCTCTAACTGAACAAGACGTGTTCTTACCGGCAATGACCGTATACAATTGGTACGCGCAGTGGGCTAAAAGCAACAATCCATTAGCCAATACAGTTGCTAGGCAGATCGCAACTGTCTTCATGCCCACTTGAAAAAAAGCAAGCGGATAGGTTTCAGGCGCATGTGCTAAAAAAAAATTTGTAGAATCCTGAATCACCACATCAAAAGGCTTTTTTGTTTTTTTGTTTGTTACAATAAAATCACCTGCTGGATTTCGAATAAATGCCGTAGCATAACTTATGGCTGCCATCTCAACTCCTTTAGAAAATTTAAATCCAAGCTTACGTCTGATGGTGGTTCAGATAAATATTCTATTTTTTTTACCTATCTAACGAGGCTCTTGCAAAATTCCATTCCGAGCAAAATTCGCGCTTTTAAACTCGATGACCTCTTTGCGCTAAATTGGCATATCCTGCTAATGATAAACAATTTAACGCAAAGAGATCATCGAGCCAAAATCATCAAATTTTGTGGCGACAAGCGATTTTTGCAAGAGCCTCTAACCCGCATTTCTCACCAGCTCTGTTGGAGGGTTGAACAGCCTGTTTTTTCGAGATTTCAAGTGACTCTCGCGGGGAATGTTCATAAACATTTCCAAGAGAGTCACTTGGAATATTCGGGAACACAGATGTTCCAAGCTTTCCCAGAGGCTGGTGAGAAATGCGGGCTAACGGCTTGAATTTTCAGCATACTTGCATAAAGTAGGTGAAAATTCGAGCTGTTAGACAGGTGGAAAAAGAGGATTTTAGATGAACTATCATCAGACACAATTTGGGTTTTAACGTTATACCAATTACGATTGGAAAGTATCTTCTGCCATAAAGCTCTACTCAACACTTTGTTTGAAGCAAGATCCGGTAGCTATGGCTCGAAATAAAGCTTTGCAACCGCCTTAAGAAAGATAAAAAATTTTACTTGTCTCTTTAAAAGATGACAACTTTTTTTTAACCCGTATTTCTCACCAGCTCTGCGTAGAAGGTTGAACAGTCTGTTTTTTCGAGATTCCAAATGACTCTCTCAGGGTAAGCGTCGTTTCTAGACGTCTTTTTACAAAAACGACAATGGTTCATTCTCCTTTACAAAAAGAGGCAAACCTCAAAAAGGAGATTCATGATGGCAGCTCCACTTACCGAAGAGCAAAAACAACAATGGAAAGACAAAATCCAAACGCAAAAACAAAGCGGTCTTTCGATTGAAAAATGGTGCCAGAAAAACCAGGTCGTATCAAGTCGTTTCTATTACTGGAGGAACAAGCTTTTCCCA
>JBCCHO010000280.1:0-2599 GCA_039028715.1 Chlamydiota bacterium
ATTTAACAATGAACTAAAATTCTTTTTCTCGAAAAGCCAACCTTATTTTGCTTCAAGCAATTGGCTGTTCGCTTGTCAAGGCCGAGCCTTTAGGCGAGCCGAAGGGAAGCCTTTAAAAGCGAATAGGCAATTGCTAGCAAATTAGAAAGATTTAAACAACTGACTGTCAACCAGATAGAACTAATTTTGACTTTAGGGAAGCTCGAAAAATTAATGAAAACAAAAAAGAACTAATGTATAATGACTAACGAAGGAAACTAGGTAATACGATGATCCAACTATTGGATATAAAAGTTGATGTGGTATTTAAAGATTTTTTTGGCGACAAAACCCACAAAGAAATCTTAGAGAGCTTTATCAATAGCGTTCTTGCGCTTACAGGCGACGATGTTGTTGAGGTTGAAGAGTTCCTTGATCCACGAAAAATGCGTATTGAGGTGGGTAAGCCTACTACTTTTGTTGACATTTCGGTCAAAACAAAAGGTGGGGAGCGCTATATCATCGAAATGCAGACCTACAATCACGAGGGGCTTGACAAACGCCTTCTTTACTATCTTGGAAAGGATTATACCGAACAGCTGGACTACTTAAAGCAACTGGAAGCGCAAGACACAACAAGGAAGCAAATAGCATGGCAAGACCTTCCCAGAGTGCACATTATTGCTATTGCAGACTTTCACCGAAGCAAATCTAAGAAAGATGGAATTCTGAACGGGAATACCGTAACAGAAACTTATGCTTTCAGTCCTGAGTGCGATCAAAGCAATAATCATTTGTTCGATCATTGGAAAGCCACGCTTGTTGATCTGAAGAAATTCGAAGACAAGCCTTTCGACGAGTTACACAAATACAAAGACTGGTGGTTTTTCCTTCTTAAAAACGCTTCTAGGATGAAGGAAGAAGAGCTTGAAAAGCTTAAGCAAGACCCGATTTTTAGTATGGCTCTTGAAAGGCTTGAAAGACTCTCATCTGATCCAGAAACTAGGAAAGCCTATGAAGAAAGCATCAATGAGCAGCGCAACCTTACCGCTATCAAAGAGGCTAGCATCAAAGAAGGTCATGAAGAGGGACTAAAAAAGGGACTAAAAAAAGGGCTCGAAAAAGGACGCAAAGAAGGCGAAGCAAAAGTTTTCGAGATTGCAAAGAACTTGCTAGCAAGTGGAATGCCCCCTAAGAGCGTTGCTGAAATTACAGACTTGGATCTCGAAGACGTGCAAGCGCTGGAACAGGCAAAAACGGGCAAGCCTTAGATTTTTTCGAAATCTGGAAAAAATCGGCTTTGTATTTTGCGCTTGAACTCCTTAACTTAATCTTAGCATAATCCTTCAGCAAAAAGAAAAATCGCGCAAAAACGCCTTTAAAATGTGTTCTCAGCCTGATTTCTTTTTTTCTAAAAAAATAGGCTCAAGGAGCTGCATATCGAGAAGAAGAGAAAAGCCAAAAGCTTTAATGGCTTCTTAAACTGGCTTGTGTCGCTAGGAGACCCTTTTTCCGTATTTGGGAGAAGAGATCAAAAAGTTAGTTAATTTTTATTAAATAAAAAATTTAAAAACTGTAAACTGATTTCTTTTTTTCAGGAGCGTTTTTTTATGTCTATGCTAGAACCAACTCAAGGTAGCTACGGCCCTAACAGGGGTATGTGGTCGGATTAAAGGGTTCGAGAGTATGGGGCCTAATCATCAGGGAAATCAAGGGCCTCGAATGAATTGTTTTGCGGGAGGAAAGAACATCGGGAGCCAAGCGACTTTGCTTTTACCCCGATACCAGTCCCAGCACTCTCTCCAGCGCTCTCTATGGTAGTCTGTATGGGGTGAGTTTTTAATACGACTCCAATAGACTTCAAAATCTTTTTCTACATAACGATATATATCTAATGCTTTGCTCCAATTCATTTCCTTGATAGCTGCGCTCATCACTTTATGGTGTAACAATGTGCCATTATACTCCCTACGTTCAGATTCTTTGGCATAGCTTTCACAATCAATTTGACCTCTCAAAGCCTTTTCATGTAACGCTAGCTTTTTATTGACTTGAACTGCGTTGGTCAGCTCAAAAACAAAGAAAGAAAGTGCATAGTCATCTGAAATATTTTCACGTATATGAATCGTTCTTTCTTTATAGTCGCACTCTGCACGGAATTTAGAATAAGTTTCCTTAACAAACTTTACTTTCCATTTTCCCGATTTATTGCATGCTGGTATTGCATTTGCCCTTTCATATAACTCTCGGATATGGCGACTTCTTAAAGCTCGTTCGACTATTTTTTCAATCCTAGATAAAGAACTTTGATTGCCTTCAGGATCTATGGAACTAACTATAACCTTTTCAAAGGAAGTTATGTCCGACTCTGAGGGAATAGAATTAATTGATGTGCCCATGATCTAATAGTTAATTTTTTTAAACTTCTGATATTATTATACAATAAACGGTAGTTTTTTTAAATAACAATTTTTTTTTTAACTGGAAAAACTCAGGTGCTTTATCAGGGCTTTTTCATCCTAAAGATTTGATACTTTGACCGAAATTTTCTTGATAAAAAGTTGATTTCTAGTTTTTTATATACGCAAAACAAACTCTACTTAAATAAACTGTTAGGCAC
>JBCCHO010000281.1:0-2536 GCA_039028715.1 Chlamydiota bacterium
CAGATAATAGCATGTCTGCTATGCAGGAAATTAAAAAAAGAGAATCGCGTAATATTAAACATAATAATATAGGTGTAGTAGATTCTTTTAAATAAAAAACTGATGCGTCGTTTTTTCTTAAATAAAGATGGTCTATTTTTGTAAATAAATATTTTAAGCATAAAATTCGAGCCGTTAGAGGCTCCTGCGCAAAAATTGCTTTCTAAGGGCAATTTGATGATTTTGACTTGAGAACTACTTTTTGTAAATTGACATATCCTGGAACCTATCCGTAAATGAAAATCTTCTTGCTTTTCACTCTTTCTGCATCTTTCTGAAAACTGATTTGTTACCCTTGTCTCATGGACAATGTGTACAAATCAGCTTCCAAAAATTTGCTAGAAACCTGGTAAACACCAAAAACATTTTCATTTACGGATAGGTTCTGCTAAGGATAGGCAATTTTAAAAAAGCGGTTCTCAAGGACAAAAGCGCGAATTTCACTCGAAGTGGAGTTTTGCAGGAAGCTTCAATAGCCGGCGATTACGGAAAAGTGAAACCGCTGCCACGAGTTGTTGGTTTGCCTGGTAGGGGCATTTCCAATTTGGTAGAGCTGGATTCCCCAGTCTGCGCGTAGAGTGAGGTAAGGTGTGATGTTATAGCGTAAACCAGGGCCAGCGCCGATGATATGGTTAAAGGATTTTTCAGTTTCAACTGTTTGATTCACGTAGGTTAGGCCATAGTCGAGAAAAATGAGAAGCTTTAGCTCATCTTGAAGCTTGGAGCGGCTCGATAAGAGCGCAATTAGGTTAAGAGGGGGGGTGTACAGTTCAAAATTCCAGATAAAAGCGCCATCGCCATTCAAAAGGCGTTCTTTGTAGCCGCGGACAGTGTTGTAGCCCCCGACGCCATATTCTTCACTTGGAAGGAGTAGCTGGGTGGCAATTTGCCCGCGCAATACATGGCGCATACTCCATTTTTTGTAATAGTCCCACGCAAAAGTAAATGCAGAGCGCGTATAGAAGTAGTGGCTAGATGATCCTGGCCGCAGTGAGTCATAGGCACTAGTAGATTGATCACTGATCCATTTGCCGGGAGAGTAGAAGCCTTCGACAGCAAAAGAGAGCTTGATAGGTTCTGGTTTGTAGCCGAGGTTATAGCCGAGCATCAATTGGGTGAGGTTGACATTTTTTTCATCGCGGAGCTTTGAAGCTAAAGTAAGCCCGATGAATTCTAGGGTATTATTGGTGCGTTTAAAGTCAAATCCGCATATGACCTCATGGAGAAAATTCTTGTGAGCGCGCAGAGGAATAGCGTATCGCAAACTTGCTTGCAAACTAAAGCCATTCATTTGGCAATCGTAGCTGTCAGTGTCAATTCCTGGAATTGTTGTATCGATATGAGAATACCCTCCGTAAATATTAAGAGAATGGTACCACCAGGGAAGCAGTGCTTCATAGAAGATAGAGTGACTGTGAAACCTCTTTACATCATATGAGGACATAAACTGATACGAAAGCATCTGATCGGTATGAAAAAGATTAGCCCAGTTAAATCCTGCGATAAGTCTTGTCTCTCCTGTTGCATCGTTACCTGTATTATCGACTCCACCATACACTCTAAATGGAAGTCGATCATAAACGCGGAATGCAATATCAGTTGTTCCCGGGATTTCTCCCGGTGACAAAGCTGCGTTGACTTGACGAAAGGGATTGCGATTAAGCCAGTAAAGATCTTGCTTGAGGGTATTAGATGCAATCGGCTGTCCAATCTTTAGGTGAATATTTTCCATGATTTTATCGCTGCGAAACCACCGATTTCCCTTCACGGTGATTTTACCAATAGTAGGTTCTTTGACAACGATCTGCAAGGTTCCGTGAGAAGCATCTTGGTTTGGGATTGTAGTGACGACAATGGGGCGGTGATATTTTTTGTAGAAATTCATAATGTGAGATTTAATTGCTTTTAGAGTCGCTTGGTCAAGAGGAAGCCCCAATAGCGGAGAAATAGACTTTTTTAGAGGTGTTATATTTCCTGGAAGCTCTATGTGATAAGGCAAAATACCGTGGACATTTTCATAGCCTGCTGGGTTAAGGTCGCTTACTTTGCTGACTAAGATAAGTCCCTTAAAACGCGGTGAAAGGGCATGTTCTTCTACTTTAGCTGCTAAAAGGAGAGGAAGATGATGGGACAAAAAAAGAATAAGAGATAACCAATAGCAGACAGGCAGGCGATAATAAGTGTGCATGGGGATAGACTGGTAAAAATGCTGCTTTTGTTTATAGCTATTAAAAAATTTTTTATGGAGAAAAAAATAAGATATAATGAATTAAAATGAGAAAATCTCGTCAAATTTGGCGAGATGTCTTATTTTGAACTGGACGGAGTATAGTAGAACCTATCCGTAAATGAAAATGTTTTTGGTTTTTACCAGGTTTCTAGCAAATTTTTGGAAGCTGATTTGTACACATTGTCCATGAGACAAGGGTAACAAATCAGCTTCCAGAAAGAGTGAAAAGCAAAAACATTTTCATTTGCGGATAGGTTCTAGGGAAAG
>JBCCHO010000282.1:0-2487 GCA_039028715.1 Chlamydiota bacterium
ACAAAAATCATCCCTAAAGGTTTCCCTTCTTGGAATTCTTTTACTTGTTGATTTTTGCCTTTCGAAAAAAAGCCCATAACAAAAGAACTTAACTTTTTATTTCCTTTCGCAGTCAAACTACTATCATAGCTCGACTCTAATTTTTTTTTAAAACTATGAATAAGTGATTTAGAGTAAAATAAAGAAAAAAGAGAAATAGCACTGTTAGAAATATTTTCTATATTATTAAGACCTTTTAGTTGTTTTTTTTCTAAAACAAGAAAATGATTTAATTTTTCTTTTGTATTTAGTTCTCGATATTTTTTATTATAAAGATTGCCAAAAGCAAGAAGTCTGTCCAAATTTTCTTCTTTAATGTAGCCTTCAATTTTTTTAAAAGCCGATGAGAAAAGCTCTTCTTCTTTTTCTGATAACCAATCAAGTTTAGGGGTTTCCTGTATGGTATTAGTTCTTGTTAAAGCTTGCTGCATACTAATCGCAGACATTTCAAACTCCTGTTTTTTTGTGATATGAGACCATCTCACTAAATAAAAAAATAATTGATCGGGATAGTTTCACGCCCGTAATAATTTTATTTTAGGCATTGATATCCTCCTGTTAAGCAAAAAGATAAATGATACTAAAACAACAACTTATACGCAACAAAAATTTCGAAAAAACGTTAAACCTTTCCTATAAGTTAGACATGTAACTATAAATAAACCTATCCGTAAATGAAAATCGGCTTCTTTTCCCCTAAAAAATACCGCTAATCCTGAATTACGCAATTGCCTCAAAAGAGGCTCACCAATGATTCCGCCGATGACTAACTGACCAAGCTCTGTAACAGGCTTTTTGGCTCTAATGAATAACCGGTCTTTAATAAAACCACCTTTGTTCGATACAAACTCGCCGGAATCATTTTTGTTGGTTGCAACTCGGGTTAATGAATACCCCTGATTGGCGCATCCAAAAGCGTCCACATTTTTAAAGAGCACGATCCCTTGATCAGCACAACATCTCCTGCGCTCGCCAACTCGTCTAAAGACTTTTTTAACTCTGATAGCTGGGTGAATAGAAAAGCTGGTTTGCCGCTTGCGCGAAAAGCGCGGACAAGAGGCTGACACTCTTTACCCAAACAAAGCGCGCAATCGACAAAATCTACCGCCCAGATGCCTATTTCGCGATGACTGGCCTCACAAAAAGCGCCGAGCTCTTTCATCGCTCCCAAAACGGCGATTGTCTTTCCACTTGATTTCGGAAGATTCGACAGCGCGGCTTTAACTGCGTGGGGGCTGGCATTGTAACTGTCATCGATATAGAGAACTCCGCTGCGCTCAATTGTTTCAAAGCGGTGATGGTAAGGCCGTAGCTTTTTCAGTCCTCGATCGATTTCGCCCCAAGTCAAGCCAAAGTGACGCGCAACGCTCACCGCCGCCAAAGCATTTTCGAGGAGGTGGCTTGCGCGAATAGGCATCTGGAGTTGTGGGCTTTTCTTGCCTCGCTCACAGATCGTGATTGTCTCAGCTACCACGTCAAAGAAATAATCACTTTCCGCGCTAGGCCGATAACTGTAAATGACTTTATCGCAAGTGAGCTCTTGCACGGGGCGAAATGCCAGCGTCGGCGCACAGAAAAAGCCCCGCTTTAGGCGCGGGCTTGCAAACAGTTCACATTTAGCAGCGGCAATCTCTTCTAAACTCCTAAAATTCTCAGCGTGAACAAGCGACACTTGGGTTAATACGCCAATATCAGGCGGAGCGATTTCGACTAAACGAGAAATTTCAGTCGGAAAACTCATCCCCATCTCTAAGACAAATACTTCGGCTTGACCTGGATCGTTGATTAAAGCCACTGGCAACCCCAGCTGGCTATTGGCATTGCCAGGGGTTTTTCCAACACAAAGCCGCTCCTCAAGCAGCGTGACGATAAACTCTTTCACCGTCGTTTTGCCGACGGTTCCCGTCACTCCAATTACGGGTTGCTTCCGCTGCTCATGGACTGCTTTAGCAAGCGTGTGCAATACCTGCTTAACATCTTGAACTGGGAGCAATGCCAACCCATATGTCGGGCCCCGATACTCTTTAGCAACAACAGCAGCAACCCCACCCCGCGCCTTGACCTGAGCTAAAAATTCATGGCCATCGACTTTTTTTCCAGGTAACGCAAAAAACAGCGTTTTTGGCTTGACCTGACGACTGTCAATGGCGACTCTCGTCATTTCTCGAAGGCTTTCTAATGGCTGCCCGTTCAGCGCGGCGATTTTTTTCAAGTTAGCTAGTAGCATTTTTAAACCCAAGTTGTGTCTGATGATGGTTCAGGTAAATTTTCTGTTTTTTACCTGTTTGAGACTCGAATTTTCAGCATATTTGAATAAAATAGGTAAAAATTCAAGAAAACTAAAAAAATTATTTATTGAGTCTCTATTGCGATAGGTTCATAGTCTCATGAGACTGTTTTTAATAAATTTTTTTTAAAAAATTAAAATCTATTTTACTTGAAATAATA